>JAQXNU010000044.1 GCA_029098165.1 Clostridiales bacterium | reverse complement strand
AGCTCCAAACAGCAATTAAATAGTATGAATCAAAAACTTGGTATGGCTGATCAAGAGCGAAATAATGCACGACATGAACTATATACATTAAAGCAGCAGCTAAATAGTGTAAAGCAGGAACTCGGAGTTACCAAACAGCGTCTTCATAATAATCAGCAGAAGGTTAGCAAGTTTGAGAAAGGTTATGAAAATGCTCAGAATGAACTAGGTAATATGCAGAATGAGTTAGAGAAAGCCAAACAGCAGTTAAATGAATATAATGTAGAGCTGGAGAGAAAAGAAAGAATCTATAACTCCTCTCAGGTCGTTATGGAAAAACAAAGAGTGCGTGTGGTAGAATATACGTCTACAATTGAAGAACAGAAAAAAATAATCGAAGAACAGCAGATGAAATATAAACAGCTGGAAAGATTGAATGAAGACTTGAAAAAACGTAATGTACGCTTGGAAAAGGATAATGAACTATTATTAGTTCAAAAAACCGGACAGATGATAAAAGAGAGCGGAGAAAGAAGTCTGATCAATGAGCTAAAAGAAAAAGATAAAAGAATCGAAGAGTTAGAAACTCAAATTATAGAATTACTTGTTCAATTAGATAGAAAGTAACTCAATTAAAATAGATTTTAAATAACATCTTGTGGTTTCTTAAGAACGTGGTAAAATAAAACCTTGTATATAACAAGAGAGAAATAGTATTCAAAGGAGACCACAAGATGAGTTTTAACATCACGCTTGTTGCAGTAGCCGTTATGCTGCTATATGCAGTACCGGGCTACATAATGATTAAGACAAAGACAATTACGCCGGAGTCCATACCGGCATTTGCTAAGTTACTAATGTATGTTTGTCAACCATGTTTAACGGTTTACTCATTTGCAAAAGTGCCTTATACTACGAAATTGCTAAAAGAGATTATCCTATTCTTTATCATTACCTTAGTTCTTATGATGGTGATTTTAGCAATCTTTTATGTGCTATTTTCTAAGAAAAGAAGCGATATTGGGTATCGTGTATCCAATGTTGGAGTATGCTTTGGAAATGTGGCTTTTATGGGCGTTCCACTGGTAGAATCCATTTTACCAGAATACCCACAGGCAGTGATTTTTTGTTCCATATTCTTGCTTGCAATGAATATCTTAGGATGGACAGCCGCTTCTGCAATCATAACACGTGATAAAAAGTATTTTAGCATAAAGAAGGTTCTTTTAAACCCAGCTGTACTTTCCTTATTGGTGGCATTACCACTATTTTTTACTGGTACTGTTATTTCAGGGGAATTATCAAATATGATCACAATTCTTGGAAAGATGACGACACCGCTATGTATGTTGATTATGGGGATGAGACTTGCTACAGTTGAAGTAAAGGCTATATTTACAAATAGGCTGCAATATTTCACGGTATTTATGAAGCAGATTGTTATGCCACTTATTGCACTTGCAATTGCAGCATTATTGCCAGTCGATAAAAATTTCAAAATCACATTATTTATTTTATGTGGATGTCCAATCGCAAGTGTTGTACTCAATTTTGCTGAGATGCTAGGTGAAGGTCAGGAGACGGCAGCCAATATGGTTCTTCTTGGTACATTACTAAGTGTAATTACAATTCCGGTAATGATGCTAATTGTATAATCATAATAAATAAAAGAGGGTGTAGTTTTTAGTGATTTAAAATCGCTAAAAACTACGCCCTTTTTGGTATGTTTTATGTTTCAAATCTTAGTATTCTTTACTTCCTTTATATTATACAGAGAGGATTGTGCCAAAACAGAAAAAATTTGTGCCATAGGCACAAGAAATCAAGTGTTTTGGTCCAAAGTGGTGAGGAATGGACCAGAACACAAAAAGTATGTACCCAGAGTCCATAAAAGAAGCTAGAAAGTTCCGAAGCAGATAACTTCATAAGAAATAAGCCTAAATAATAAATGAACTCAAGCCAATCATAAATGAGTAAAAGCCAAAGCATGATTATATGTTCACGATGGAAAAGTAGCATCATACAATATAACAAAGATTGTTAAGGAATGTTTAATGGAAGGTAAAGAAAAACATTATTTTACTTGTGCGAACTCAGCAAAAGGATTTCAGAACTTATTTGATTCCAATCTTGCAGACCTACAGAAACTATATATTTTAAAAGGCGGACCAGGAACAGGAAAATCCACATTAATGAAAAAAATAGGAGAGAATTATCAGTTAAAGGGATTTGATGTTGAATATATTCATTGTTCCTCCGATCCAGATTCTCTGGATGGGATGATCGTTCGTGATTTAGGTGTTGGAATTGTAGATGGTACCAAGCCGCATGTAATCGAACCCAAAGCCCCGGGAGCAGTCGAGGAGTATGTAAACCTAGGTATAGCTTGGGATATTAAGCGATTAGAAGAAGCTACGAAGGAAATTAAAGAACTTTCCAATAAGATCGCAGAGTGTTATCCGAATGTGTATGAACAGTTTCAAAAAGCACTTAAAGTGCATGATGAATGGGAGAGAGTATATATCTCTAATATGAATATGACAGCAGCAAATCAGCTGACTGAGCAAGTGATTGAAAAAATCTTTTCTGGTGTAGAAGAAAAAGAACATGGTAGAGTATATCATAGATTTTTCGGTGGAGCTACGTCGAAAGGTGCGGTTGATTTTGTGGAAAATCTGACTTCGGATATCAAGACAAGATATTTTATTAAGGGACGACCAGGTAGTGGTAAGTCAACGATGTTAAAGAAAATTTTAAGGAGTGCAGAAGACCTAGGATTGGATATTGAAGTTTACCATTGTGGTTTAGACCCGGACAGCTTAGATATGCTTCTTTTCCCAACACTAAGCGTATGTATCTTTGATAGTACAGCACCTCATGAGTATGAACCGAGCCGGACAGGAGACTCAATCATTGATATGTATCAAAAAGCAATTCGATTTGGCACGGATGAAGAAAATGAATTGAAGTTAAATGGAATCAAAGACCGTTATCGCTGCTTGCTAAATATGGGAATGTTCTATCTAGAAAGAGCAAAGCAATTTCACGATGAGCTAGAATCCTATTATATTAATGTAACAAATTTTCAACTGATCAACGAGATTACGGACAATCTAATTCAGAAAATTGATGCACGAATCCAATAGTAAAAAACTGTAAACAACATAGCTCCTTTTTCTTTCTATTTGCATAAAAATATGATATACTTAGAAGCAAAGGTGATGATAAGGAGTATGGGTATGGGATATGTTTTAATTACAGGAGCTTCTTCTGGAATTGGTTATGAACTTGCAAAGGAATATGCAAGGCACGGTAATTCCTTAATCATTACGGCAACCAACCAGTCACGTCTGGATCTTGTAAAACAAGAGTTAGAAGACAAATATCCAGTACAAGTGATTGCGGTTGCCGAAGATTTAAGCCAAAAAGGAGCTGCTACGCAATTTTATCGCAAGATAAAAGAACGAAACCTTACAGTATCTGAACTAATCAATAATGCTGGATTTGGATGTGTAGGTGAGTTTGTTGACATACCACTATCATTTGAGGAATCCATGATGATGGTCAACATGGTAAACCTTGTTGGATTAACGAAACTGTTTTTAAGTGATATGAAAGATGCTGGTTCCGGTAAGATACTGAATGTGGCTTCTACAGGAGCATTTCAGCCTGGTCCGTGGATTGCATCCTACTATGCAACCAAATCTTTTGTATTTAATTTTTCAGAGGCGATACGAATGGAATATAAAAAGTATGGAATACAGATCAGTACGTTATGTCCTGGTGCAACGAAAACGAATTTTACAAAACGTGCTGGGAAAAGCCAGATGAAACATGCCATGGAGGCGGAAAAAGTTGCAAAGATAGCTTATAATCAGTTTCACCGTAATAAGAATGTTATCATACCAGGTATTTGGAACCGTTTGGGGCAGATACCGCCAAGAAAGATAAGAAGTTTATTTATCGAAGTATTACAGAAAAAACTTGCTGGGAATTGAGGGAATAAAAATGGCAGGAAAAAGTAACTGCGAGAGTTGTGTTAATTATGTATATGATGAAGAATATGAATGCTACTATTGTGAAGTAGATTTAGATGAAGATGATATGAGCCGTTTTATGAGTGATACACTCGATCAGTGTTCGTATTATCAGCTAGACGATGAATATAAGATTGCTAGAAAGCAATAGAAATAAATATAGGAGAAACAATATGCAATATGATTGTTTGGTTGTGGATGATGAAGTAGAATTGGGACAAGCTACATGTGAGTATTTTGAGATGTTCAATATTAGTGCAAAGCATGTATTTAATTCGGAACAGTGTCTAGAAGCTTTAATGGAGAATGAGATAAAACTGATCCTCCTTGATATCAATCTGGATCAAGAGAGTGGTTTTAATCTATGTAAAAAGATAAGGGAGATGAGTAATCTCCCCATCTTATTTATCAGTGCGAGACAAAGTGATGATGATGTGCTGATTGCTTTAAATATTGGCGGTGACGACTACATAAAAAAGCCTTATTCGTTAAGTGTGCTACTAGCTAAAGTCAAGGTTATCTTAAAAAGACTGGAGGAAAGTAATACAGTAAGAACTTTAACGATAAAAGAAAAAGGCTTAGTTTTAGATGAAAAAGCGATGAAAGTCTATGTGGATGGAAATGAGGTTCGTTTAAAAACGAAGGAATTCCGCCTGTTGTATTACCTTTATCAGCATAAGAATAAAGTGATTTCGAAACAAGAACTCTTTGCGAATGTATGGGGAGATGAATTCTTTAGTGATGGTACGTTGAATGTACATATTCGTAAGATACGGGAAAAGATTGAAAAGAATCCTAATGAACCAGAGTACATTAAGACTATATGGGGAACGGGGTATATTTTGGAATTATGAAACGAACAGCACTTTATATCAGTGTAAATATCTTCTTTGTGTTCCTTCTAGTGTTCTGTTATCAATCAATCAGCGAATTTCAATATTCCACTGGGAATATATCGGAATATAATGATGTCAGAATGCAGGTGGAAGAACAGTTAAGAATACAAGAGAATATAGAACGGATTCAAGAGGAGTACCATTGCGATATATTTATGGTTAATCAGGCGGATTACACGGATAGTTTGTATCATGCAATGGAACGAGGAATGTTAATCTTTGATTATTATAGAGAAGATCAACTGGCAGGAAAAATATGTTTTGATATGAATGGAAATCTGTTAGAACAGCTAAAACAGAAACTATATCATCTTATTTTGATTGTTGTTCTTGTTTTTTTTATCGTATTTAATCTAGTCAGCATTTATTGTTATATTAAGATTATATATCCATTTAAACAATTAAGAAAGTTTGCTAAGAATATCGCCAGAGGTGATTTCGATTTCCCATTAAAGATTCAAAAAGATAACTATTTTGGCGCATTTACAGAAAGTTTTGATTTAATGAGAGAAGAGTTAAAAATAGCCCGTGAGGGTGAATATCAGGCAAATCTAAGTAAACGTGAATTAGTTGCCAGTCTATCTCATGATATTAAAACCCCTGTTGCTACGATCAATGCTCTGTGTGAGATATTAGAACTAAAACTTACCGAGGAAGAAAGCAAGAAGAAAGTCGTGATCATACATCAAAAAGCTGAAATGATTGATAAATTGATTAGTAACATGTTTCATGCTACCTTAGAAGAATTACAGGCACTAAAGATTCAGGCATCGGAACAGAAAAGCACGATGATCCCGGAAATCTTTGAAGAGATGAATCATTTACAGTTAATTCATTTCGTTAATGAAATCTCAGAATGTTTGATTTATGTGGATCCACTTCGTTTAAATCAGGTGATTGATAATATTGTCAATAACTCGTACAAATATGCAAATACCAAAATAGATGTAACATTTGGCGAGACAAATCACTACATAACGATTCATATTAGAGATTATGGTCTTGGGGTAGAGGAGTCAGAACTTGCAGTAATCACGCAGAAGTTTTATCGCGGAAGTAACTCGAAAGGACAAAATGGCTCGGGATTAGGATTGTACCTAGCTAAGCAGTTTATGGAAGGAATGGGTGGTTCACTGGAATGCGAATCTAATCAGGGGTTCCTTGTAACTATCACCATAAAAAAAGTATGATATTTAAGAATCAGCTAAGAAACTAATAAGAATCAGAAAAAGACTCCTTAAGAATTAATACGATATAATCAGGGTGTGCTAAGGAAACTTAGGGCACCTTGTTTTGCTTTAAGGCAAGTAGAACGATCGCTTGTTTGCTTAATTGGGAAAGGAGAAGAAAAATGAAGATGCTTTTGATCGCAAAAAGCAATATGAGAAAAAACAGAACAGCTACCATTACATTGACGATACTGCTGATGATCGCGACGATGATGTTATACATTGGACTGGGGGTCATATTTCAAGTCAATCACTTTTTTGATAAGAAAGATCAAGAAATTAATGGAACTGGATTTGTGGTATTGTCACCTGAGAAACAAGAAAAACCATTACTAAAGATCCTTAAAGATATGGAGGGAGTATCAGACATTGAATCACAGCATGTGATCAATTACAGCTGGATTCCAGTAAAAAATTTAACAAAAAATAATGAAGCAAAGGCATTTAGTATCTTAATGCTAAACGCAGATGATGATATTAAGTATTGTAAACTTAATATGACGGTAAGTGAGATAGAGCAGATACCAAAAGAGAATTCTATTATTTTACCATACTATCTTAGTGTCTCCGATGGATATCAGATTGGTGATCGGGTGGAGTTAGAGATTCAGGGGGAAAAGATTGAGTTTGAGGTATACGGATTTCATGAGGAGACCTTATTCTCCAATCCGACCAATTCAGGCAAGGTCAAATGCTTTGTTTTTGAGCAGAAATTTCAGGAACTCTATGTAGCCAATAAAGGTGCATATAATCAGAAACTTTATAAAGTAAAGTTAACCCCAGGTATTAGTACAATAAGCTTTGAGGAAGATTTTGTTAAACGAGTAACACAATCTAATCAGTTTGAAGATGGATCGTTTGCAGCATTAAATTATGATCGAATGAAAGAAGCAGCTGGTTTAACGCTAAATCTGTACATGGCAATTCTAATCGTATTCGCAATCATTATCGTGACTGTAACGGTAGTCATTATCCGATTTACAATTGTGACTCATATCGAAGAGAACATTAAGAGTTTGGGCTCTATGCAGGCAATGGGATATACGAATCGAGAAATAAAATTATCATTATTAGTACAGTTTTTAAGTATTAGTATCATTGGATATGTACTCGGTTTGATCCTTTCCTTTATTGGCAGGGATATAGTCAACAATCTGGTGAGTGTAACAACAGGACTTATGTGGGAGAATCAGATCAATGTTTTAGCAGCATCCATTAGTTTCATTGTAGTCATTTTGGTAGTTGCTCTTATTACGCTTCAAACAGTTCGGCGGATTAATAAACTGAATCCGATTACTGCGCTAAGGAATGGAATTCTAACACATAACTTTCAAAAGAATTACTTGCCATTGCAAAAAAGTCCATTTCATCTGAATATAACGGTAGGACTTAAAGGATTGTTTCAAAATAAGAAACAGAATATAGCGATTGGAATTATTTCGGTTCTGATAACTTTTACTTATATATTTACATTGTCGTTATATCAAAACTTTATCTGCGAAAATAGGATAATGATCTCGATGGTTGGATTAGAGGAAAGTATTCAGGTGACTTGTAAATCTGAAAACAAACAGAAAATATTTGACGAAATCTCATCTATGCCTGAGGTTGCAAAAACGGTACAGCATGAAACCATTGATATTACATTAAACTATCAGAATAAGCAATGTTCTACCGTAGCGAATATCTGTAATGATTTTGATTTATTAGAATTAAATAATGTATATAGAGGCAGATATCCGATTCATGAGAATGAAATTGTGATTAGCAGTGTTGTAAGTAAAGCACTTGGAGCAACTATAGGTGACGCAGTTACCATTGTTTATGGTGACAATACGTGTGACTATCTCGTAGTTGGTTTATCACAGCATGTCTATCAACTTGGAAGTTCAGTCAGTCTGACATCACAGGGAATGTTACGAGTCAATCCAGAGTATTCAGGAAGTTGCTTATTTGTATACAATAACGATGGAATTGAGCCTTCGGATTTGATCAATACGATTCAAAATAAATATGAAGAAGAAGGCATCACCTGTGAAGACAATGAAAAACTGTTAAATGCGATGATAGAAACGATCAATCAAGCCATTTTATTATTTATAACTATATTTATCATCGTGACGACTGGAGTTATCTGCATTACAATGCACTATCTTGTTAAAGTTAGAATTATTAAGGAGAAAACAATTCTTGGTATTCACAAATCACTTGGATTTACGACGAAACAGGTATTAGGTCATACGGTAATTGGTTTCTGCCCTGTTGTATTGATTGGTTCATTGCTTGGGGGAGGACTTGGAGCCATATTTATGAATAAAATCTTTAGCTGGATGTTTTCATTTACGGGGATATCCAAAGCAAATTTACAGATGCCATTTCAGCTGTTCGTTATTGCAGTATTATCGATTACGATATTGGCAGTGATCACTACAATCATTAGTTCACTTCGAATTCGAAAAATTCAACCTTGTGAATTGTTTCGCGCTTAATTGTTAGGGAGGAAAATTAGATGACAACAATATTAGAAGCAAAGAATCTATGTAAAACCTATTCTTCAGGAAAGGTGATGCAGCATGTTTTAAAAAACTTAAATATTCAGATTTATCAAGGGGAGTTTACGGTGATTATGGGAAATTCAGGCTCAGGCAAGTCGACCCTGTTATATGCTCTCTCTGGGATGGATGCACCAACATTGGGATCAATATTCTTTCAAGGTACTGACATTTCCGACTATTCCAATGATAAATTAGCTATCTTTCGAAGACAACACTGTGGTTTTGTATTTCAACAGGTCTATCTGAATGAAACAATGAGTATTATGGACAATGTGCTTATGTGCGGTTTACTTAAAACAAAGGAGAAAAAGGAAGTCGTAAAAAAGGCAAAAGAATTATTAAATCAGGTTGGATTATCAGAAGAGGTCTACCGCAAATTCCCATCCCAATTATCTGGCGGTGAAGCACAAAGAGTTGCAATTGTACGTGCACTTATCAATTCTCCAGAAATCGTATTTGCAGATGAGCCAACAGGCGCTTTAAACTCTGCAAGTGCTACGAATGTTTTGGATGTAATGACGAAAGTTAACGAAGAGGGTCAGAGTATTGTTATGGTAACTCATGACATAAAAACGGCCAGAAGAGCGGATCGTATCCTTTACCTTAAAGATGGAGTGATCGTAGATGAGCTCCACCTTGGCAAATATGTTAAGGGTGATAAAGAACGACATACAAAGTTAAGAGAATTCCTAGAAAGAATGGGATGGTAGAAAAATTAAAGAGAGTATGATACAATGGGTGCTATAACGATTGAAAAGGAGGCAGCTTGCCAGTTAATCTGGATGCTTGCTATGGAGGTAACTATGAAGATTAATGAGATTTTTAATCAAAATCGTAAAGTATTTTCGTTTGAAGTATTTCCACCCAAAAAACAAGGAACCATTGAAAGCATCACTTCTGTTTTAGGAGAATTAAGTGCTCTAGAACCAGATTTTATCAGTGTCACCTATGGTGCTGGTGGAAATACTGCAGATGAATCTACTTGTAAGATTGCATCTATGATAAAGAATGAGTATCATATTGAATCAATGGCACATTTAACTTGTGTAAACTCGACAAAGGATGATGTTAGTATAGTCTTAGGACAGTTAAAGGCACAAAATATCGAGAATATTCTTGCATTACGTGGTGATATTAATCCAGATTTACCAAGAAGAGAAGATTTTCATTATTCTTGCGAACTAGTTCGTTATATTAAGGAGCAGGGAGATTTTCATATCTCAGGTGCCTGTTATCCAGAAGTACATGTGGATGCAAAGAATATGCAAGAAGACATCGAACATCTTAAGATCAAAGTGGATGCTGGAGTTAGTCATCTGATTTCTCAATTATTCTTTGATAACGATCTGTTCTATCATTTTAACGAGAAAGTCAGAGCAGCAGGAATTCAAGTGCCAATCGAAGCCGGTATTATGCCAGTGAGCAACAAAAAACAGATTGAGCGAATGGTTACAATGTGTGGTGCAAGTATCCCACAGAAATTAGCAAAAATTCTTCAACGTTATGAGTATGATTCAGAATCTCTTCGAGAGGCTGGAATTGAGTATGCAATCAAGCAGATGGAAGGATTGCTCGAACATGGAGTAGATGGACTACATCTATATACAATGAATAATCCGTACATAGCATCCCAGATTAGTAAAGAAGTAAAAGGATTATTATAAATCAAAGGACTATCTATCGTAAGGCTGGGTGGATGTTTAATTATTAATGAATAGAGTTAGTGAGGTTTTATGGAACACTATAAGTTTTTTTCCAATAAAGAGTGTGAGTATTTTCCATGTCATCAAGTAAAGGATCCGGATCAATTTAATTGTTTATTCTGTTACTGTCCTTTGTATAGCATGGGAGATAAATGTGGAGGTAGGTTTGAAATTTTGCCAAACGGTGTGAAAAGCTGTATGGATTGTTTAGTTCCACATTCGGTAAATGGATATGATCACATTCAAAAGAAATTGCAAGAGCAATATCAATATAAAAATGATAAAAGGTAAGAATAAAAATCCCCTCCAGTGATT
>JAQXNU010000043.1 GCA_029098165.1 Clostridiales bacterium | reverse complement strand
AAATATGGTGGAAAAGAATACACCATTATCGAAGTAGATGGTGGAGATTTGTCTGGAAATCGACAAGCGAATGTTGCGGTGGACATCGGGTTCGGAGATCGAGAATATTGGGCATTAACGAATGAGTATGGCCAACTGGTGACCGTAATCGCTGACAAGATTATTCTGCAAGATGAAAAAAATGAGCCAGTAAAATCAAATGGTAGATATTATTATGATGAAGCAAAAGTACCGGGAGTGGAGAGAAAGGATCTCGATGAAGGCCATGTAATTGCTGATTCCTTAGGCGGAGTATCGAATGCTTATAACATAACACCTCAAGATAGTACATTGAACAGACATGGTGACCAGGCATATATGGAGAAAGTAATCCGTGATGCAGGTGGATGTCAAAACTTTATTGCTACTATCACTTACCCTGATACCAAAACTCAGATCCCTTCGAGATACAAATATGAATATACACTAAAAGGTAGAAGAATAGTAGATGAGTTTGCAAATGGGAATCCAGAGAAGCAAAATGATTCGACTCAGAAAAAAGAAGAAATCGTGCCTCAGATGAATCCACAGAAGAAACCAGATGTCAAACCAGAAACTATGCCAGAAAAACCAGAGTCTGAACCAGAGATTATACCAGAGAAAGTAGAGGAAACAAACTCTACGTTCGATGAAAAGAAGGAATTGCAAAAAATCGATAAGAATGGCAATGGGAAAGTGACAATCAAAGAAGCGAAGGATGCTGGTTATACGATGCCAATTTATAAAGATCATTGGTTGTACAAGTATATGGACGATCGTGATGGAGATGGCATAGTAGGAGAATAACAACGAAAACATTCGAATTCTGGTAAGAATTTGTTAAGAAATCGATAGGAAGGTTTTAAAGACTTCCTATCTTTTTTTTGTTACAGTAAATACAATCAAAAATATAGTTTCTTCGTGAAATGAAACTCAAACAGTGGAGTGAATAGAAAGGCAGGAGCACGTATGGAAGTAACAAAACAAAAAGAAATAATACTAAAAACTCATAAACTCTGCAAATCCTTTTCGAATGGAGGAGTTATGCAGCATGTTTTGCGTAATTTAGACCTAGAGATTAAAGAAGGAGACTTTACTGTAATCATGGGAAGTTCAGGATCAGGTAAGTCCACCTTATTATATGCACTTTCTGGAATGGATGTGCCAACGGTTGGAGATGTGTTTATCGGGAAAGAGAATATTGCAAAGATGAATAATGACCAGCTGGCGATAATTCGAAGAAATAATTGTGGATTTGTATTTCAGTCCATGTATCTGCTGGATAACATGAATGTTTTAGATAATGTTATGACAAGTGGATTGCTAATTAATCACAATAAGAAAGAAGTCTACGAACATGCCGTGACTCTTTTGTTAAGTGTTGGTCTGAATCAAACCGATTTTGTAAAATTTCCAAATCAACTATCTGGTGGTGAAAAACAGCGCGTTGCCATTGTTCGTGCAATCATCAATCATCCGAGAATTTTATTTGCAGATGAACCGACGGGAGCCTTGAACTCGGCATCAAGTGTTCAGGTGTTGGATACATTTACAAAATTAAATGAACAAGGACAGAGCATCATTATGGTTACTCATGACATTAAAACAGCACTTCGCGGAAATCGAATCCTGTATGTTAAGGATGGAACAATTTGTGGCGAAATCACACTAAAGCCATATACAACCGATTGCAATGAGCTTCGGAAACAGAAGCTGCAGCAGTTCTTAGGAGAAATGGGGTGGTAAGATGCTGATTACACGTTTGGCATTTGCAAATATGCGAAAGAAAAAAGGAACTTCCATAACACTAGTCATATTTATTTTACTTGCAACGATGTGTTTCAATATAGGTATGAAGCTAGGAGATAAATGTGACAATCTTGTGATGGAGAAAGTCCAAGAACTATCGGCACCAGACTTTGTAGCTTCATGTAATGTTACAAAGTATAAACAGAAGTACGAAACCTATTTACTTAAGGATCCTAGAGTTGCAAAAATAGAGAAAGACGAAGTCATCTATATGCCAACAACGAAGAATAATAAAAATACGCTAGAACTTGGTGCGGTTATGTTCAATTGTAATACCAATCGTGAGATTGCTCCAATGCATCTTGTCAAAGAAGATACTTCGGTACCTGCTGATCAAGCAATCTATGTGCCAATGATTCTACAAGGATTTGATGTAAAACTTGGAGACGCTTTCTCTTTGACATGCAAAGGAAAACAGTATGATTTTATCGTTGCAGGCTTTTTTGAAACTACGTATTACGGAACGTCTCTCTCTGGAATGTTAAAATATTTTGTTACCGATGAGGGATTTCAAAGATTATATGCTGAAGTAGGAAGAGCGATGGTGCTGTCAGTACAGTTAGAAGGCTCTTATTCCGAACGACTACATATGTTATCTGATTTTCAGAAAGAATTCAAAGATAATACAGATTTTAATAGCTCGTTAGATAATATGCTACTAAAATGTGTGGATTTGCATGAAATGAAGGATTCCTGTATGGCAGTTCTCGCGGTTATCTCTGCTTTGCTTATTGCATTTGCTATGATTTTATGTATCGTAATCCTTGTTGTTATTGTTAACCGTGTCATAGAACATATTGAGGAAAATATGCAAAACATTGGAGTCTTACAGGCAATGGGATATACTTCGAAGCATATTATTGGTTCGGTTGTAGTTGAATTTGGTTTGTTATCGTTGATCGGATGTATTCTCGGGACGGCTCTCACTTATATTGTACTACCAACCGTTAAGAACGTGTTTACTATGGCAAGTGGTTTGGAAACAAGTTTCCCATTCACAGCATGGATTGATCTTATTTGCATTGGAATTGTTGTTTTCGCTATCTTGATAGCTACTGGACTGACATCACTTAGAATCTTACAGTATCCACCAGTGAAGGCTTTAAATAAGGGGATGAAATCCCATCATTTCGGAAAGAATATTTGTCCTCTTTATAAAGGTGTTGGAAAAGTACATTTTCGGATTGCAGTTAAGAATATTTTTGAGAACAAAAAACAGAATATCATGTTTACACTTGTTCTTGCCTGTTCCACATTCGTGGTATCTCTTATGATTATCGTCTATATCAATTTTGCAACGGATCGAACGATGATGTTCCAAATGCTAGGGATGGAATTATCGGATGTTCAGGTGGAGGTGACCAAACAAACCGATATTATGGAGTTTTCAGAAGAGTTGTTACAGATGGAAGAAGTAAGAAAGACGAACCTTTCGGATCTGCTCGCCGTAACGGTAGATGATATCGAGGCAAGTGCAATTACCTCCATAGACTTTTCCAAAACAGAAACATTGAAACCATATCGAGGAACACTGCCAAAGTATGAAAATGAAGTAGTATTGACTGGTGTAATGTTAAAATTACTCAAGAAGGATCTAGGTGATACTGTTACAATCTCGGCGGAAGGAAGAGCAAAAGAATTCTATATTGTGGGTGAGTTTCAGTCGACCAATGAGAATGGCAAAATGCTTATACTTCCTTACGATGGAGTGATTCAGATACGTCCACAGTATAAGATTAGAAGAATTGATGTTTACCTAAATGATGGTTATGACAAAGATCAGTTTAAAGAAAAATTACGCACAATTTACAAAGTCGCTGTAAAGGAAGAGGGTACCACAGATAATCTTGCTACTGTTGATGAGAATGCAAAGTATAGTGCTGCATCGCTAAAAGCAGAAGAGAAGATAGCGAAACTTCTTGAAAATTACGGAATCGATAGTATTTCTTATACCGTTATGTTAGATGGAAAGGTGATTCTGGCAGGAGATTCTTATGATTATAAAATTGCAGATCTTGGTGATTACATTGAGTTTGGTAGTGGTCAGCTTGATACATTCTCCAGTATGACAGTAGGACTCGTAGGAGTGGTAGCATTGATTAGTTTAGTGATCATTGGCGGAATCTTATCCATAACAATCAAATCTATGATACGTAAAAAACGCGTGGAATACGGAATTTATAAAGCATTAGGCTATACGACGAAGGAAATTGTATATCAGATATCCATGAATTATGCTATTTCTGCATTGATTGGAGTATTGATCGGTATAGTGTCCGTATTGATGTTTGGAAATAAGCTGCTTGAATTCTTCTTCCAAGGCATGGGACTGACACAACTCGGTTTTGCTATTCCATATCCAGTAGTCCTTCTGTTAGGAATCGGATTGATTGCTTATACTTATGGAATTGCGATATGGAAAGCGTATCAGGTTAAAAAAATCACAGCGTATGATTTATTGATTGAGTAGGGGGAGCACAATGAGAGTAGTGAAAAAATATATTATCATACTGACAGTGGTAGCTTGTGTAAGTGCAATGTTTACATCATCGATTATGACGAAAGAAAAACAAGTAAAGGCAGCAGAGACTCTATCGGTAATAAGAGAAGAGTCTGCCATTGACCGAGCACAAGAACATGAAGAAAAAATCTATGGAATTGGTTCCGTTAGCAAGATGTTTACAACCGTTGCCGTATTAAAACTTGTGGAGGAAGGAAAAATCAATTTAGATACACCAGTGTTCCATTATCTTCCTGAGTTTAAAATGGAGGATGAACGTTATCAAAAGATTACTCCTTTGATGCTATTAAACCATACTTCTGGATTGTTAGGAACGATTAATCATAATGCCTTTGATTATGGGAAGGATGATACCAGTTATCATGATACCTTCTTAGAAACACTTTCACATCAGAAGTTAAAAGCTAATCCTGGCGAATATTCGGTTTATTGTAACGATGGATTTACATTAGCAGAATTATTAGTAGAACGTGTCAGTGGTATGAGTTTTTCTACCTATGTTAAGAAAGAGATCTCAGAACCACTTGGACTCGATGATACTTTTACACCAGTCGAGGGTTTTACGGAGGAAAACATAGCAAGAATTACGATGGATGGTCATACGATGCCATATATGAATTGTCATTGTCTAGGCAGTGGTGGACTTTATAGTACTACGGAAGACGTAGCCCGATTTGGCCAGATCTTTACAAAGAGTGGGAGAAAGATACTATCCGAAGAATCTATAGAACTCATGCAACGGGCATGGTATCAGAATGATGCCTTCGGCGTTTGTGAAGGAGATAATCAGATGGGATATGGACTAGGATGGGATTGTGTGGATATGTATCCTTATAACATATATGGAATCAAAGCGCTATCCAAAGGAGGAGATATTATAGGTTATCATGCGAATCTGACTGTATTGCCGGAACATAATATTTCAATTGCAATCAATAGTGCAGGAGAAGATAATGTGGTAGCAGGTGAGATTGCACAGGATATCATACTACAAGTGCTATTAGAAGAAGGAATCATTCATGAGGTCAAAGAATCTTCCGTGAACCCGAAAGAAAAAATAGAAGCAAAGGCTCTGCCAAAAGAGTATTTGGATTATGCAGGATACTATATCTCCAATAACATGATCGATGCCCAGTTTGAGGACAATGGAACATTAGTATTACGAGCAGCGGACAGTGATTTTGATATGGTAGGAAAATTTATCTATACAGGAAATGGGGAATTTGTATCGAGTAGCGGAGTTTATCTAAATCAGTATGGATTTGCTATGAATTCCAATGGAAATTATGGTAAGACCATCTTGAAGTTTGTAAAAGAAAACAACGGTAAGACGTATCTTAAAGCTAAGATGTATGAGACAAAGCAAGGGATTGGGGAAACAATCTTTCAGATGCTCATCGGGGAAAAGGTAGAAAATCAAGTACTGCCCGATCAGATCAGCGAAGCATGGAATCAAAGATTGGATCATAAATACTATCTTGTCAATGAAGGGTACAATTCCGCACAATATATTATCGCCCCTTATGTAAAAACAGAGCCAATCCAAGGAATGAACGGTTATATCAAATCGTTTGGTTCCAATAAACCTTGCAAGATCATTGATCAATCGATAGCAACTAGTGAGATGAGTCTGCCAGGAATGCTCGGAAGAGATTTGGTAACATACTCTTTTGAATCAAAGGACGATTATGAGGTACTTCATGTGAATGAATTGACCTATATTTCAGAAGATGCTATGTTATCGAGCAGTCAGTTACAGAATCAGGTAATTGTATCGGATGATATGGCAGTGTGGTATCGGATTGACGATGAGGATGCTTCAAAATTAATACAAATTCATGTACCAGAAAATTGTGCTTACTATGTATATGACGAAGAGGATCAGTGCATTGCCAGTTCCATCTATGTAGATGAAGTAAATTCTGTTGTATTACCGAAGAATGGTTCTATCGTATTTGTAGGAGCACCTGGTTGCGTTTTTGATTTTAATTAGTAGGAAAAGCTGGCGTTTGCCTCGTATTACGAAGCAAACGCCAGCTTTAATAGGATTAAAGTTTCAAATCCTTCGTCATTATTCGAGCAGTATATTTCAGACTGCATCTGGTTTAGAATCTGTTTACAGATATAAAGTCCTAAGCCGCTACCGGTTTCGTGTACGGAGTTTTCCCCTCGATAGAACTTATTGAAGATTAAAGGAAGATCGTGTTCGTTGACACCTGGACCAAAGTCTTGAATATGAACTTCCAGATGGGTTTCATTTAGGGCAAAGGAGACACGAATGGAAGTCTTAGCATATTTATATGAATTGTAGATAATATTAGAGAATACTTGTCGTAACCGAATCGGATCTGCTAATAGAATGCAGTCTGGAATATGAGAGATGGTCATTAAATCATTGCTATCACATTCTTTCAGCATGGCTTCAAGTGTAGAACTATAGATTTCAACGACATTAACTTTTAATTCTTCCAGATCTTCTAAGGTTGCATGGAATAAATCGGTAACTAAGCTATTAATCTGCTCCGTTTTTTGAGCGATGGTTAATAGCTTTTGTTTTGTCATCTCTTCCTTGGTTGTTACCAAGAGCAGTTCGGTTGTTAGCTGGATCGAGGTAATTGGTGTCTTAATATCATGACTTAAAGAGGCGACGAGCTCTTTTTTGCTCTGGGTAGCAAGGCGTTCCTGCTGTCTTGCATGGGATAGTTCTTCTCGCATCAAATCAAAGCTTTCGGTAAAAGAACCAAAGATATTATCCTTCGCAATTGGAAGCTGAATATCTAAATTCCCACTTGCAATGTTGTTACTAAATCGTTGCATCTGACGGCAGGGATTTATGATATGCTTTCGGAT
This sequence comes from Clostridiales bacterium, assembly GCA_029098165.1. GTDB lineage: Bacteria > Bacillota > Clostridia > Lachnospirales > Lachnospiraceae > Lachnoclostridium. The sequence continues at coordinate 30,619 of JAQXNU010000043.1, read as the reverse complement.
ATAAAAATAATCATACAACTGAATACATATGGTTCCCAAGATGACAATGGCTACCAAAATTATGGCATACAACTTTAAATGATCAAAGGAGCTGGCAAGATTGGTAGTGATAAGTAACGTAGCAAATTCTCGGTTGTTAGCGTCTTTTAAGCTAAATATAGTATCTCCATGTTCTAATGCTGAGGCCATTGTAGTATCTGGTGATATTCCATGTTGATATAATACTTCGTTTTGCAAAGAGATGACTGCAAAAGGGTAAGTAAAATCGGAATAATCACCACTACTTAGAGAATTTATATGTAAGGTGACTTCCTGATAAATTCGGTTCAGCTGTATTACATCATTTTGCTTTTTTGGTATACGAAATAATACTATAAGAAAGATCAAACCAAGCAAAATAGATGAGAATATGGATATAAAGATACGTTTTTGACTCATATTGTCTCCCTTTTTCAAACCGTTTCTTTTGTTTCAAACACATACCCGATGCCCCAGATGGTTTTGATATAATTTGGATGATCGGGATCGACTTCTATCTTTTGACGTAAGCGACGAATATGTACCGATAAGGTTCCGTCGCCAATAAAGCGGTCCTGCCACACATGATCAAACAGTTCTTCTTTTGTAATCACGGTATTGGAATGTTCTACTAGATAGCTTAGCAGTCTAAATTCCATATCTTTTAATTTGATTGGATTATTCTGTACAATGACCTGGCGGTAATTGTAATCTAATACGATTCCATTGCAGGCAGTCACTGGCTCTGGTTGCTTTTTCATTGCACATCGTTTTAGAATTGCCTTCACTTTCGCAAGCAAAATATTTAAGCTATAAGGCTTTGTTATGTAATCATCACCACCAATGTTAAGAGCCGTTAGAATATCATCATCGCTTGTTCTTGCACTAAGAAAGAGGATAGGAATTGTACTTTCTGTACGTAATTTTTTACAGAGTTCAAAACCGGAATGATTTCCAAGGTTGATATCCAATAACAGAAGATCGACCTGATTATGTTTTAAAAATTCTAGTGCTTCTTCATAAGAAGTGACATAAGTGGAAGGTACATCAAAAATATTAAAGTATTCGCATGTCGTCTGACAAATGGTTTCTTCATCATCGACAATCAGACACTGATAATTCATATTGGTTACTCCTTCATCTGATCCGACAAAAATGTATCGGAAATGTATTTGACAAAATTAATGCTATTTATAGTATACCATAAGAGTAGACTTGATACAAAAAAAGAATTTCGGGAAAAAGATTCACTATTGCAAATGATATATCAATCTGATATATTAGAAAAAAGAAAAGAAAGGAAGAAAAACTATGAATGCAAAGAAAAATACAGTTCTGATTAAATGTATTATCATTTTTATGATTGCTATGCCTCTTGTATGGGGAATCTTGTATCCAATCTTAGAGCCATTGTCGCCAGTATGGAGAGACACCATGAAATATACGATCACCGCGATTTTGAGCGTACTATTTATGAAACTATTATGGAAAAAGAAACTGTTTTCTTTAAAAAGTTCGAAGTTTTTACATAGTTTATTTACCTTTGGTCTGTTAGGACTCATTGGTGCGATTGGTGCGTTTATATTCAGTTATGAGCCATTGGTAGCACCACTGACTTTTGAATCAATCTTGGGATGTATAGCGTTAAATGTTGCAATTGCAGTCAGTGAAGAATTTTTATTTCGTGGAGTTATCTTGAATGCATTGTTGACTACATATGATCGTAAGGAGAATAAATCTGGCTTATGGAAAGCAGTAATCTTGGCAAATGTGATTTTTGGACTGCGCCATCTTTTAAATTTAATTCAGATGCCAGAAGCAGTGATTGGAACGATAGCACAAGTGATTTTTACTGCTATGGCAGGGACTTATCTATGTGCAATCTACCTTAGAACAAACAACCTATGGGTGTGTATTGTGATTCACTTTTTAGAAGATTTTGCTTCTTCCTTCTGGACCATTGACCATTGGAATGCTGCCAATACGTTAGATGTATCTATAGGAACGGCAGTTGGTATGATTGCGATGCAGATACCATATGTCATTTTTGCAGTTCTTATGATCAATGATAAGAAATGGGACAGAAAGATGAAATAAAAGGGAAATGCTACTTGCGAACAAACAAATGTTATTTGCCCTATTAGTTAAAATGAGATACAATAAGTGTAGTTGATACAAAATAGAAGCTTCTTTTAGGTTTATCATTCATTGGAGGATTTGAGATGTACTCATTTAATTATTATACACCAACGAAAGTTGTATTCGGGAAGAAAACAGAAGATCAGGTTGGAAAGCTAGTGAAGCAGTTTGGTGGCAAGAAACTGTTAATTCATTATGGCGGAGGAAGTGTAATCCGTTCGGGCCTTCTTGATCGAATCAAAGCGATTCTAGATGCTGAAGGAATCGCTTATGTTTTATTGGGCGGTGTTGTACCGAATCCAAGACTTTCACTTGTCTATGAAGGAATCGAACTATGTAAGAGAGAAAACATAGATTTTATCCTTGCAGTCGGTGGTGGAAGTGTGATTGACTCTGCCAAAGCCATTGGTTATGGAGTAACCAACGAGGGAGATGTCTGGGACTTTTACGATTATAAGAGAAAGGCTACAGGCTGTCTTCCGATTGGTGTTGTATTGACCTTATCAGCAACTGGTAGCGAGATGAGTTCCTCTTCTGTGATTACCAAGGAAGAAGGTTGGATAAAACGTGGTTATGGTACAGATTATGCTCGTCCGAAGTTTGCGATCATGAATCCAGAATTAACATTAACCTTACCTGATTATCAGACTGCTTGTGGATGTACGGACATTATGATGCATACAATGGAACGATATTTTACGAATGGCGGGAATATGGAGATTACCGATTCCATCGCAGAAGGTCTCATTCGTACCGTAATGCATAATGCTAGAATCCTTATGAAGGATCCTTTAAATTATGAGGCACGTGCCGAAGTGATGTGGGCAGGAAGTTTAGCGCATAATGGACTGACAGGCTGTGGAAGCGACGGTGGTGACTGGATGCCACATAAAATCGAGCATGAAATCGGAGGATTATTTGACGTGGCTCATGGTGCGGGGCTCGCTGCGGTATGGGGAAGTTGGGCAAGATATGTATATAAAGACTGCCTTTTAAGATTTAAGCAATTTGCAATCCGTATTATGGGCGTAAATGATACAGGATCTGACGAGGAGATTGCTATGAAAGGAATTGAAGCGATGGAAGCATTCTATCGTGAAATTAAGATGCCTACAAATCTAAAAGAGCTTGGAATTGAACCAACTGAAGAAGAATTAGCGGATATGGCGCATAAATGTGCAGTCGGTGTTGGTGGAGCTAAGGGGTCTGCAAAGGTGCTTTATGAAGAGGATATGCTGGAAATTTTAAAGAATGCAAGATAAGCCATTCGCATAAGCAAATCCGACATATTCTTATTTCAATAGTCGGGATAGATACCATTTATTTTGGTAAAATAGGAGCCATGAGGATGGATTTGATCACAGAACTAAATCAGGCAATTGAATATATAGAAGAGAATCTCGATGATAAGTTAGAGCTAGAAGAGATTGCAAAGGTAACATCATATTCTCCATATCATTTTCAGCGAATATTTAATTATATCACTGGAATTCCATTATCGGAGTATATTCGAAAACGGCGGCTATCCATGGCAGTGTTTGATTTGCAGGAAGGAGAAAAAGTAATCGACGTTGCCTTAAAATACGGCTACTTAAGTGCAGACAGTTTTACGAGAGCATTTGAAAAACAACATGGAATGACTCCAAGTCAGGTGAAAACATGTCTAAACTATGGTCAAGAGTTCATTCGGAATGGATTCCGAATACAGGCTATGAAATCAGCGAAGGTCCATCATTTGAATTCTATTATGGAAATGCCAGAAACGGAAATGTTCGTGGTGAAATCATGATTCCGATTAAGAAAATTAGGATGAGTGCCAATAAAGTTAATCGGAAACGGCATTCTACTCGGAGGGAGGCAGACGAGGATATGAATGGTACCTATCGGATTGTGGAATTTATCTATGAGGATAAATGGAATGAACCTTTAAATCAGTTATACATGGCGGTGAATGCAAAATACCCAGACGGTATCTATTGGAGCTATGATCCAAGGACTCGCTGGGGGGAACATGTATTTTTATGCTTGGATGAACATGATCAGGTAATCGGTAAAGGGCATGCAATGATTTATGATAAGCAGGAAGATGATGCACCAGGTTATGCCGAACATCGTATCTTTATGCATTATCGTGTATTGCCAGAATATGAGTCGAGCGAAACTATGGATTTATTATCAAAGGAGGAATTATTATGAAGCATGAGAAAACGATGACTCCAAAGAAAACAATTATAGTAATTGCGATTTTTATAGTAGTTGGGATAATGCTTGTAGTTACCGTAAAACAAGGAGTTCAGGTAAAACAGGATAATACAGGTATCAAGATATCAGGTGGTCTTTTTTATAGTGTAGATGTAAGGTTTTCAGAAATTAATGATGTGCAGTTAGTGGATTCCATTGATTATGGTTCAAGAACAGATGGAGCAGCAATAGGTAATTATCATCTGGGTAACTATAGAAACTCGGCTTATGGTTCTTATAAACTATTTGTCAATGACAGGATTCCAAGATACATAGTAATTCAATATGATCATGGAGAAACAGTAGTATTTAACTGCAAGAATGAAGAAGATACCAAGGAGATGTATGAAAGTTTAGTAGAGAAAATAAAGTAGCAACTCTCATAAGTCTTGAAAGGCATCTGAACAAAATGATATAATAGAAAAGAAATTTTCAACGAGTAAATACAAATGATAATATTATGTTACCTTACAAAGTTGTATTCCAGAATTTTTTCTAACTTTTATTATTAAAATATGAGTAATGTATTTGTTTATGTGAATACTTAAAATATGGACGATTGATGTATAAGGTTCATAACAAAAGAAAGCGAGGAAATTTACATGTTTATATCAGATAGTATTTTTTATGTAGGTGTAAATGATCATAAAGTTGATCTCTTTGAAGGGCAGTATGTCGTTCCCAATGGTATGTCTTATAATTCCTATGTCATTAAGGATGACAAAATAGCGGTTATGGATACCGTAGATAAAGATTTTGGTGAAGAATGGTTAAGTAATGTTAAAAGTATCTTAAAGGACAAGAAACCAGATTATCTGATTGTTCATCATATGGAACCAGATCATTGTGCCAATATTCAGTTGTTTGCAGAAACGTATCCGGAAGCGGTACTTGTAGGAAATGCAAAAACATTTACGATGATGGAAAATTTCTTTCGTGATTTAAAAATCGACGGAAGAAAACTGGAAGTAAAAGATCAAGATACCTTAAGTCTAGGAAAACATACACTTAAGTTTATCTTTGCACCAATGGTTCACTGGCCAGAAGTTATGATGTGTTATGAAACAACAGAAAAAATCTTTTTCTCTGCAGATGCTTTTGGTACTTTCGGTGCGTTAGATGTAGAACAGCCTTGGGATGAGGAAGCGAGACGATACTATATCGGTATTGTTGGTAAATATGGACAGCCTGTACAGATGCTATTTAAAAAGGTCGCAGGAGTTCCAATTGAAAAGATCTGTCCGTTACATGGACCGATTTTAACGGAGAATCTGAATTATTATTTAGATAAATATAATACATGGTCATCCTATGCAGTGGAAACGGATGGAGTTATGATTGCGTATTCTTCCATCTACGGAAATACAAAGAAAGCAGTGGATTTACTTGCTAAGAAGCTTAAGGAAAAAGGATGCGAAAATGTGATTGTGTTCGATCTTGCAAGAACCGATATCACAACAGCAGTTGCGAAAGCGTTTGAATATGGAAAGTTAGTATTAGCATCGGTTACATACAACACCGATATCTTTCCATTTATGAAGACATTTATTACGCATTTGACAGAACGTAATTACCAAAATCGCACAATCGCACTGATGGAGAATGGATCTTGGGCACCTGTGGCTGCAAAAGTCATGAAGAGCATGATGGAGAAGTGCAAAGATATCACTTATCTTGAACCGGTGATTACTATTCAGTCTTCTATGAGTGACGAGAATAGAGAACAGATAGATAAATTAGTCGAGCAGCTTGTAATGAAAGAGAAAAAAGCGTAAAGCAAGGCTAAGAATTGTATAGAACAAAACGAAGAAGACCCCAGAGCGTTATGAGTGTGAATCATACTACTCTGGGGTTATTTCATTTCCTAAATCAGATTAGGTTGTTTTTGGTCTTTTTCACTCAAATTCAATACCGTACCATCTGTCATTTTATATCCTACGCCGGAAGCACTTCCCTTATATTCTCCGACAACTTCAGGCCATACAATACCGATTTTAGGATCATTCCAAGCAAGACCACCTTCGTCCCCAGGATGATAGAAGTCAGTGCATTTATAGCAGAACTCGGCAATATCAGAAAGTACTAAAAATCCATGAGCAAATCCTTCTGGAATGTAAAATTGTTTCTTGTTTTCTTCTGTTAGCTCAATTCCGTACCATTTCCCATAGGTATTGGAATCTTTGCGTAAGTCAACAGCAACATCGAAGACACGCCCTTTGATCACGCGTACTAATTTTCCTTGTGGGAATTCTTTTTGAAAGTGAAGACCGCGAAGTACACCTTTCGTAGAGCAGGACTGATTATCCTGAACGAATACCATATTAAGCCCTGCTTCTTTCATGTCATTCTGGTTATATGTTTCCATAAAATATCCACGTGCGTCACCATGAACAGCAGGACTGATAACGCATAAGCCTTCAATACCACCTACATTTTTTTCTACTGTAATTTGTCCCATTTATTTTTCTCCTTATATAGTTTCTTTATCTGAGCGTTTCAATATAGCTAGGAGCCTATGAAGCTTCCGGCTAATTAAACTTATACATTTAGAAGTCAATTTCTTTCAAATAGCGTTTTACGGCATCCTGCCAGGTTGGCAATGGAGTAAACCCATGAACAATCAGTTTTTGTTTATCCAAGCGACTATTAAAAGGTCTGGCTGCCTTGGAAATCCCATATTCTGCGGTAGTTACTGGATTGACACAAACTTTGTCTTCGGTGTATTCGGTGTGACCAAGTTCTACTGCTTGACGGAAGATTTCTTTGGTGAAATCGTACCAGCTGATATAACTGCCTTCGTTGGTTGCATGATAGTATCCATATTGATCCGTTTCGATCATGTCGACTAATAATCTTGCAAGATCCAACGTGTAGGTTGGAGTTCCGATTTGGTCATTCACAACGTTGATCGTATTGTGATTCTTTCCGACATTTAACATCGTTTTAATAAAGTTATTTCCATTAATTCCGAAGACCCATGCTATACGTACAATGAAGTACTTGTTTAGAATACTAGAAACTGCTAATTCGCCAGCAAGTTTTGTTTCACCATAAACATTGAGAGGGTGGTAGTCTTTGCAGTCAGGTTGCCAAGGTTTTGTACCTTGACCATCAAAGACATAGTCGGTAGAAATGTACATCAGTTTGCAGTCGAGTGATTTGCAAACTTTTGCGATATTTTCTGTACCTACTACATTAACAAGTTGAACTTTTTCTTTATTGTCTTCATCTTCAGCTAAATCTACCGCGGTCCAAGCAGCACAATGAATGACGGCATCAGGTTTTACTTCATGTAATACAGATTCAACGGAAGCTGAATCTGTGATATCCATCTCTTCAATATCGACACCGATTGCTTCATGATTTCTTATTTTAAGTTCATTCATACAATCATATCCTAGTTGACCTTTAACTCCTGTAACTAAAACTTTCATATTCTTAATACCTCATATTTCAAGTTGTTGAGAATTCCTTATGAAGAACGAGCTGTTCTCCTTCTATCTAACGGTTCTCATACATCTTTTTGTAGTAATTCTGGTATTCTCCAGATATAATTGTTCTCCACCATTCTTGATTATCTAGATACCACTGAATAGTTTTCTTAATACCATCTTCGAATTTGGTTTCAGGAAGCCAGCCTAATTCATTATGAATCTTAGTTGGATCAATGGCATAGCGCATGTCATGGCCTTTACGATCCGTAACGAAGGTAATCAGACTTTCTGGTTTCCCAAGTTCCTTACAGATGATTTTAACGATATCTATGTTTTTCATCTCGTTGTGACCGCCTACGTTATAGACTTCACCAACACGTCCTTTATGAATAATAAGATCGATTGCTTTGCAGTGATCTTCAACATAAAGCCAGTCTCTAACATTTAAACCTTCTCCGTAAACAGGAAGTGGTTTGTCTGCAAGGGCATTCGCAATCATTAAAGGAATGAGTTTTTCTGGGAAATGATATGGTCCATAGTTGTTCGAACAACGGCTGATCGTCACAGGCAGGTTATAAGTTCTATGGTAAGCTAATACTAAAAGATCCGCAGCGGCTTTAGAGGAACTGTATGGACTACTTGTATGGATTGGAGTTTCTTCGGTAAAGAAGAGGTCAGGACGGTCGAGTGGAAGATCCCCATAAACTTCATCGGTAGAAACCTGATGATAACGCTGGATGCCATATTTACGACAAGCATCCATAAGAATTGAAGTACCGACAATGTTCGTATCAAGAAATACCTGAGGATTTTCGATGGAACGATCTACATGACTTTCTGCTGCGAAGTTAACTACAATATCCGGATGTTCTTCTTCAAATAATTTGTAAACTGCTTCTCGGTCCGTGATGCTTTCCTTTACAAATCGAAAATTAGGATTTTCCATCACTGGAGCTAAGGTTGAAAGATTTCCTGCATAAGTTAAGCAGTCTAAGCAAATAATACGATAATCAGGGTATTTATTTAACATGTGGAAGATAAAATTACTTCCGATAAATCCGGCACCGCCAGTTACGATAATATTCATTGTATAATTCTCCTAATCTTATTTTTGTTAATTTACGTGTTAAATTATCAATCTTTCACTTGGTAGTTAATGAGATTAGTGAAGGATATCTAAGTACTTTCCATCTAGTACATCTTTTAGATATTGACCATATTGGTTTTTCTTTAATTTTTCATAGCATTCTTGCATCTCTTCTCTAGAAATCCATCCATTAAGATAAGCGATTTCTTCCAGACAGGCAATTTTACGATGTTGATGATTTTCTACTGTCTTTACAAAGTTAGTAGCCTCGGTAAGGCTTTCATGTGTTCCAGTATCCAGCCAGGTAAATCCTTGACCAAGCAGCTCTACATTAAGATTGTTATTCTCAAGGTAAATACGGTTTAAATCAGTGATTTCTAATTCCCCACGAGCACTTGGTTTTAATTGTTTTGCGTAATCAATAACTTTGTTATCATAGAAGTATAATCCAGTAACACAGTAATTGCTCTTTGGATGTTCTGGCTTCTCTTCAATGGATATCGCTTTCCCATTACTATCAAATTCAACGATACCGAAACGTTCTGGATCATCGACATAGTAACCAAAGATGGTTGCTCCATTCCCACTCTCTGCATTTTTTACTGCTCCATTTAATCGTTTGATCAAACCATGACCTGTAAAGATGTTATCTCCTAAAATCATAGCAACGCTATCATCCCCAATAAACTCTTCTCCAATGAGAAATGCCTGAGCAAGTCCATCTGGACTTGGCTGTACCGCATAGGAGAGGTTAAGTCCAAATTGACTTCCATCCTTTAGAAGCTCCTCAAAACGAGGTGTATCCTGTGGGGTGGAGATAATTAAGATATCACGGATACCGGCATTCATTAAAACTGAGAGCGGATAGTAAATCATCGGTTTATCGTAGATCGGAAGCAGTTGCTTTGAAGTGACCATGGTTAGTGGGTAGAGACGTGTTCCTGACCCACCAGCTAAAATTATTCCTTTCATAAATGAATCTCCTTGTTTCTTTATTCTATTTCATAAATTGATGTCTCCTTGATTGTTAAGTATATTATAAAAGGTGACCTAAGGTCACCTTCAAGTACTTTTTTCACAAATTACTAAATATTTTTATTATCGACAAATAAATATTCCAGCATCTTTCGTTATATGAATCCCATATTGTATTTTTTTCTGAATAAATGCACGAAATTCTTTATAATGGTTGATCAAATATTGATTCTGATTTCCGTGGCACGATAGAATGTAGGAAATCAATGGTTCAGAATCGGGAACAATGAGCTCATCGTCGTAATGTTTTAATTCAATCTGAGAAAAGTAAGGAGCTAATTGCTCGTTACCATTTTCTAATCCAAAGACATCATACAGTTTTTTTGCAGAAAGTACGATACGGTCATCAAAGTCCGTAACGAGCTGACGGATCTCTTTCATATGATCTTTTCCATAAGTACTACAAATAAAGGTACCATTTGGTTTTAAAACTCGGCAGACTTCCTGACAGATGGCGGGAATGTCCGAACAATAGAATAAAACATGATTTGCGATTACCAAATCGAAGCTGTTATCATCGTATGGTATGGTGCTACAGTCAAAACAACTATAAGAAAATCGCGAATCGTCGTGACCAATGCTACGATGGGCATCGCGAAGCATTCCCTCTGAGATATCGGATAGTGTGATCTGAATGTGTTTAGGAAGTTTCGTTTGATTTTCAATCCAAAAGGTTCCATCCCCACACCCTAACTCGAGAACTTTCATGTTGTCATCAAACTCACACTGGGAATAAATCCAAGAAAACCAGCCTTCTTTATTTTGAGAATAAAGGTGGTGAAGATTGATTCGGGAGGAGATATTGGAAGCATTCTGATATTGATTCTTCATGCTCTTTTCCATACCAGTAAGGTGAATCAAGTTTAACATCTGGCTCCAGTCAATGTTATGGTGAGTTTCAATCACTTCGGTCGTATCTTGAATTGCCTTTTCCACCAGTTGCATCTGTTCAATACGGTCTTGAATCAGCTTTCGCTGAATATGCAGAGAGTTGATCATGTAATGGTAATCGGAATCATCGATGATCATTTCTTTAATATCCTCTAGCGAAAAGCCTAAGTATTTTAACAGAAGAATCTGTTGCAAACGTGCAAAATCTTCATCGGTATAAAAACGGGCACCCGATTCGTTGACGAAGGAAGGCTTTAGTATATTCTGTTTATCGTAATAACGGATGGTACGCAGTGTGACATGAGCCATATGTGCAAATACACCCGAGGAATAATAACCTTGTTTTTTCATGATCGATACGAATCCTTTCTTATATATGTACATTATAGCGAGGAATTATGTAAGGTGCAATGAATTCTTATCAGTAAGAAGATAGGCTTACAATCATAATGGGAAGAAATTTGTTTTAGATACTGACATGTTTATGTAAGTGTACTTGAATCCGACCTGTTATATAAGGTATAATTAGTGGTAACAAAACGGAGGTTCAATCATGAAAATCGGAATAATCACTATACATAGTGCTCATAACTACGGCACGGTCTTATAGTGTTTCTCTTTACAGGATTATTTAAAATTAAAGGGACATGAAGTAATAATATCATATAACAGTAAGGGGAGGATAAGTTTGAAACAAAGAGGTAGCGGATAGAGAAAAAATAAAGAGCATAGCAAACAAACCATCCGTTGGGTGGTTTCAAAAATAAATATAGACACAACACCTAATCAGGAAACTGCTACAGGATCATCTTTGATGATGTAACCTCGTTGCTTAAGAAGATTAAGTGCCTGTGATGTAGTCAAAGTTTTTGATTCATTCACAGGACGCGATTCAAGAAATCCATCTGGTGTATAAGGCTTTAACTCTGAAAGCATGTGCCAGATAGCGGTCAGGATCATACGACACAGAGCGATGGTAGCTTTCTTGTGACCACGACGTGCTTTTATACGACGATAACGAGTCGTAAACTCAGGATATTTCTTTGATAAGATTAAAGAGTTTGCAACTTGTACCAATAATGGTTTAATATAAGAACCGGCACGGGAAATTCGAGTCGATTTGATTTTTTTGTTGCTTTGGTCGTTACGAGGACAACATCCAGCCCAGGATACGAGGTGTTTGGCTGTGGGGAAGACAGACATATCACCGCCGATTTCTGAGAGAACTTGGATAGCAGTCATCGGATTATTACCGAAGCCAGGAACAGTACGTATTAGTTCAAGTGCAGACGAGTACTGATTAGAGAGGCGAAGAATTTCCTGTTCCACTGTTTCTATGTGCTTTTCTAATTCGTCGATGTGATTAAGGCATTGGCGAAGTTTCACAGCCTGTTCAGGCGAGATAGCACCATCAACAGCGGCTTGGATTTCTTCAATCGGAGTTTTGCAACGACTGTCAACAAAAGGTGTAACATCAAAGGTTTCCCCAGGGTGAGCAAGTATCTGTTCTATAATGGAACGAGAGGACTTGCCAAATACATCACTGAATACATCATCAAGTTTGAGATTAGATACAGTTAAGCAGTTTTGTGCACGATTCTTTTCTCCGGTAATCATACAGGTAAGTTTGAATCGGTAACGAACCAAGTCTCTTAGATGACGGATATCAGCAGGTGGAATAAAGGAAGGCTTGACCATACCACACATGTAGAGATCGCAGATCCATTTGGCATCTTTACGGTCAGTCTTATTACCCTTCATAGGTTTTGTGTATTTTGGGTGAGAAAGAGTAACCCATAGGTTATTTTTCTCCAGAATGTTATAGACAGGGATCCAGTACTTTCCGGTAGATTCCATGCAGACATCGGTACAGTTGTACTTGGCAAGCCAATCGCACAGTTCCAGCAATCCTTTGGAAAAGGAAGAGAAACGAGCCTGCTTATACTCTGTACGGTCATTGGAATCAGTAATACCGATACAGGCAAAGATCCAAGTCTTGTGGACATCAAGACCACAGCAGTTTTTCTTGATAATTTTGAACAATAAACAAACCTCCTGATAGTAATAGTTATAAAACTGATAGTGACTGGTCATCCGGCAAAATCGAGTCGACTTTGGAAGAGATAAGTTTACGGGCTACGTTATGCGCCAATCATTGATGCCTTAACGGATGACCGACAACAAATAACTATGCGAGGTCGCCGCTATACAGCCCCGCCACTCACCTCCGCGTGTTCTGTAGTGTGTCAGTCTTATAAAAAGAATATATCAGAAAGAATTAAAATAAGATAGCGGAAGTTCTCCAACAAGTTTCATAACCCTATTGGTGGCTTTCGCAGAAAGGCGGAATATAATTATGAAAGTATTGGAAGCAAGAAATATAAAAAAATATTATGGAAAGGAGCCTAATATAACAAAGGCATTGGATGGAGTAGATTTTAGTGTTGAAAAGGGTGAATTTGTAGCTATTGTTGGTACATCCGGAAGTGGTAAATCTACTTTATTGAATATGTTGGGAGGATTGGATATACCGACATCTGGGGAAATTAAGATCCAAGGGAAAAAATTGTCAGACTTAAATGATGAGCAGCTCACAATCTTTCGAAGAAGAAATATCGGATTTATTTTTCAAAACTATAACTTACTCCCCATGTTAAATGTTTATGAGAATATAGTTTTGCCGATTGAATTAGATGGGCGGGAAGTTGATCAGACATTTTTGAATGAAATTATTAATATGCTCGGTTTACAGGAGAAACTGAAAAGTATGCCGAATATGTTATCTGGCGGACAGCAGCAGCGTGTTGCCATTGCAAGAGCCTTGATTACGAAGCCGGCAATTATACTTGCGGATGAACCTACAGGAAATCTTGACAGCAAGACGAGCCAGGATGTACTGGAATTGATTCAAAGTACGAGTAGAAAATTTGAGCAAAGTGTTGTGATGATTACTCATAATGAGCATATTGCAGATCTAGCAGAACGAATAGTGCGGATTGAAGACGGAAAATTTTTGAAAACTGGAGTTGGTGAAAATGAGAAAATCAGGGAATAAAAAAGTAATAAAAAATATTGTACAGAGGAATCTTCAGTCTGAAAAACGAAGAAATTTTATGTTAATGATTTCTATAGCTCTAGCATCATTTTTGATATGTTTTTCAGGACTTATTGCGACTTCACTGATGGAAGTGCAGAAAAAACAGATTCAGGATACATACGAAGCAGTATACATGAATGTTTCAGAAAAAAAGCTGTTAAAGCTAAAAGAAGAAACGGGATTTGAAAGAGTAGGACAATATTATATTGTTGGGGATATACCGTCTGACAAAAAATATACAGCAGCTTTTTTTTACATGGATCAGCCAATGTTCTATATGATGAGAAATCAGATGAGTTTATCCAGTGGAGAAGTTCCAGAGGAAGAAAATCAGATTGCTGTATGTAAAAAATGGTTGGAAAAGTATGAGAAAGATAAAAAGGTAGGAGATAAGATTACTTTAAACACGAAACAACTATCAGGCGAATATACGATTTCAGGGATTCTTGATATGAAGACTAGTGGAGAAACATATCCATTTTTAATATCTTGGGAACAACTGAAAAATTATGAAAACTATGATGAAGATTCCAATATGGTTTATATACATGTGAAGGAAAAAAATGCTGAAGAAATAAAGAAATTATGTAGCCAAATTGGTGAAAAAAATAATCTACCTGTAGCATTTAACAATCAATATTTTCGGTACGTTAATCAAGTGATTTCTGCAGATCAATTAGGTATCTTAGGAATATTAATTGGACTTGTTTTGATAGGAAGCTATACGGTTATAAAAAGCATTTTCCAAATTTCCATAATTAACAAAATACAAAATTACGGACAACTTAGAACGATAGGAACGACACAAAAGCAGATAAAAAAGATTGTAAAAAAAGAAGGAAGATATTTAGGTGTTAGAGGAATACTGACAGGTATTTCATTAGCAATACTTTGTTCAGCGATAATACTAGCAAAAGGAATTAATGTTAGGAATTATATTGTATGTGCAATGATAACCGCAGCTATCTGCAGCATTATTGTCAGTATATCTATAAATAAACCAATTAAAATAGCAATGAAGGCATCTCCGATGGAATCTGTGAGGATGACAGCAATTAGTAATATAAAAATATCGGCACAAGAAAAAAATAGAAAGCTTACGCCAATATCTTTGGGAATAATGAATTTTAAGAGAGAACCAAAAAAAGTATGGAGCATTGTTATATCATTAAGCCTCGGAGGAATCATTCTGCTAACGGTATCTTCAGCTTTACTTTTACAGTCGCCGCTAAAGATGGCACAACATTATTTTGGTGATGCTGATTATAAAATATATATAAAGTCAGATAAAGAACCTACAGAACTATTATATTCCGGGAATCCTCTTAATGATAAGCTGAAAGAAGAAATCGGTAGCATTCCAGGTATCAAAGAGATACAAACATTAAGAAAATCAGCAACCTTTACCTTTGAATATAAGGGATATGGAGGAAGAGGAATGTGTGATATGATTACCGCGCAAAATAAGAAAGAAATCGAAGATTCATTAATTGCAGGGCGAATGCCGGAAAATTCCCATGAAATATTAGTAAAGACTGGTTATGAAGATTTTGGGGAAGAAGTAAAAGTAGGAATGCAGTTTGAGATTTCGTTAGGAAAAGAAAAAATACCAGTAACAGTATCAGGAATTTTCCAATCAACTAAAGTTGCATCTACAAAAGGAAGTGGGCATTTAGGATTTAATGCTGCGATGATGTGTATGACGGAAGATGCTTTTAAAGAATTATTGCCTGGAATAAATAATTTTGATTTTACATGGGTAATCAACATTGATCCAAAGGAAGAGAGCAATGTTGATGAAAATCTTCGAAATATGATTTCACAAAACGAAGATATTGCAATCGAAAGCTTTAGCGAAAGAGTGAATGGATATGAGAAAGATAATACAATATATTTCATGTTGCAAATAATTTCAATCCTGATTTTCCTTTTTGGTGTGATAAACTTGATTAACACAACACTGTCAAATCAATTATTTAGAAGACGTGAATATAGTGTTTTACGGTCTATAGGGTTGACAGAAAAACAACTTTATAAAGTTATTATCTGTGAAGGTATGTGCTATTCTATCTTAAGCATTTGCGTAACACTGCTAATTGGAACTCCTATTGCAATGTTGATTTGTCGTCAAATGAGTATAGGATGTTATGGGAAAGTGGTAGAATATTCATTTCCGTTTTTTTATATGAGTATATACGTATTGGTACTTCTGTTAATACAGGTTATACTATCTATTTATCAAATAAGAGAGCAGAAGAAAAAATCAATCATTGATCAGCTAAGAATGGAATAGTTATCCAAACAGAAAGAAAAAAATGCAATCTGCACATAAAATATGGAAATGAAATTTTAAAATAGTATACTGATGTTATCAAAAAAATATTAACAGGAAGGAGGAAAGTTGGATGAAGGAGCGAAGAGATGAACAAGAGGCAAGAGAACTCCTTATTGCAGAAGTAAGCATTTATACGGATGATTGTGGAGAGATTCAGTTTCATTGTTTAAATGATTGCTTGGGCGGAGGTGCTTGGCTCAATATTGAATACTAATAACAACTGGATAAATTTATACAGAAAGGAAAAAAGACATGGAAAACGAGAGAAAAGCAAAAAATTATGGAATAGAGATAGAAGAAGTGAATGTATATACAGATGATTGTGGAACAACAAGAAAAGATTGTGTAACAGATTGTATCGGTGGAGGTGCTTTTATAACCCCTATGGAGTAATATAAAGTAGGAGAAAGTCCATATAGACGCTTTCGGATTAACAAAATACCAATATTGGTAGCAGCGTTTAGATATATGCATAATCAAAAGTTCGAAATAGATTAGGGAGGATTTCTATGAACGATGTAAAATTAGAGAAGGTTGAATTACAGGAAGAAGAAGTAAATATATATACAGATGATTGTGGCATAACAAGACATAAATGTATAACGGATTGTTTTATGATTAATTGTTTCATTACTTGTGTAGAATAGATGGTGTAATAGGGAAGGAGCAGCGTTATCTGTAATGGATTATGCTGCTTCTTTAATAGGTGATCCACATATATCCAATCCCATATATTGTCTTAATATAATGATGATTTTCGGTATCAATTCTTTGCCGTATACGGCAGATCATACTATTCAGAGAGGTTTCTTCTACGTAATTTCCATTTCGGTCCCATAGTGAATATAAAAGATGTTGTCTGGTTAAAACAGTGTTTGGATTTAGAGAGAGTAGTTTGAGCAGCTTAAATTCCAATGGAGTAAAGGAAGTAGCAATCCCGTCAATCACTGCGGTTAAGGAGTCAAAATTTAAAGTTATGTGGCTGTCTTCGTACTTTGTGGTTAGATGATAGTTGGTAAATAAGATATCCAATTTTTTCAGCAAAAGTGCTGGTGATGAAAGAGAAATATATAAATGGTCGTCAGCACCGGATTCATACAAATCCAAAATAATTTGTTCTGGAATATTGGTAGGGCATAAAAACAGAACAATAATATTGGGGAAGTGTTTTTTTGCAGTCTTACTTATGGTAAGGCTGTATTTATGTAACAATGTGAAATCCAAGATCAAAGCATTATAGGAGTTAAATGGTATGCTGCTAATTTGCTTTGGTACGATGGAAATAACATCGGTGTGATAATTTTGCTTTAAGATATTCTCCAGATTTTTCCCTAAGACGGACGGGGTGCCAATCAATAATAGTTTTTTCATAAGCATTTCTCCTCCCTATAAGCACTAGTATATTTAAAAGAAAAGAAATTGTAATATTGTTTGTATAGATTGACTTTTTTTCGGCATAGATATATAGAAATTGAAATAGTAATACTACGATATACCACGATACATGGTAGTAATACTCTTAAATAAAGTAAAACATAGGCGTATTTAAGTGTAAAATGATTGTATCGGGAGGTGTACGCTTGTGAATCGAATATCTGAATTAAGAAAAAAGTTAGGATTGACTCAGACAAGGCTTGGGGAAGAAATAGGAGTCAGTCAACAGACAATTAGTAAGTATGAAAAGGTAGACGAGAATATTTCTGGTGATATGTTGCTTGCATTATCCAAATTCTTTAAAGTCCCAGTTGATTATATATTGAGAAAGGATGAAGAGGAACAGCAGAGAGAGCAGGACAATAAAAGAGAAATCATGGAGTTGTATAGGGATATGGATCAGTACAATAGAGATACTTGGATTATTATAGGAAAGCGTTTATTGGGCGGTCAGTTACACAAATACAATGAAGATAGTATCTTAGAAAAAAGGCTAAAGGAATAATTTAATAAGATTTCTGCAATATTTCGGATGTAGACTTAAAGTATAAAGATAAATGATATGAGGAGGCAGAGAATGGGAGAATTATTATACTTTAAGAATTGTGAGGAAAGAAAAAAAGCAGAGGAATTGTTAAAGAAATGTTGGCCGGAAGTATCCTTTGTAGTCATGCGATTAGATATGCAAAACATAATAGAAGAAGAAAGAATTCATTTCGGAAAATGGGATATTGAATTTGGAGAGAAAAGGATGATTTTTGATGGAACAGAAATCGTAATTACTGATCTGCAATGGGATATTTTACAACTTTTGATGAGTGATTCAGAGTTGAGTTTTTCGATTAAAGAAATTGCATACGCTACGAATATTGAAGTGCATGAAGCCAAAATATGTATAGAAGAGTTGTTAAAAACGATACAAGAACAAACAGGTTCTGCAATTGTACAAAAGAAAGAAGAAAGATACTCATTTGTGGAAATTACAGATTAAGTGATGGAGAAAAAAGCAGTGGATTTACACTGCTTTTTTATGTGGAGTGATGTATGCTAAAAATATATAGGATTAAAATAGGCAAAGAAAAAATCAAAATATACAATAGATATACCGAACTTGCTTAAAGTGGTTTATGATGGTAATCATAAGAAGTTTCTAGTTGCAAATGAAAATAGAGGTAACTCATTGCTGTGATATTCAATGGAGATAAGGAATGAAAAAGATATTGTTAATAGAGGACGATAGTAATTATATTTGGCATATAAAAAACTTTCTGCAGCGAAAAGGATATCATGTATTAGTTGCACATTCTGTATCACAAGGAAAAGAACTTATAGAAAAGGAACAAATACTTATTATAAGTTCGGATTTGAAATTGTCAGATGGAAGTGGAATGGAATTGCTAGAATACTTGCAGGAGAAAGCATACAAAATTCCATTCCTTTTTTTCACATGCTATGACAAAAAGTATTATGAGAAAGAAGCGTTGGAAAAGGGAGCTAAGATATGCATAAACAAACTACAATTGGATTTAGTGAAGGAAACATTATTGGAGTATGCTTATAAAGAATCCAAGGGGGAGGGAGCTGCCTTTCATAAGATACTTCTTGTAAAAAAGAATTCGGAAATTACTTCTATTATACAAACAGAGCTTCTAAAAAAAGGGATATATATGATTATGGTAGAAACTATATGGGAAGCAGAGAATAAATTACTAGAATGTCAAGATATTGAATTGATTCTGTGTGACTTATTTTTACAAGATGGAATTGCCATGGATTTTTTTCATTCTATGAAAAAGCTTGCTGGAATATATCAAAATACGAAGAATCCAATATTCAGAGAACTGCCGTTTTTTATATTCACTGATAATAAAGATTTATCTTTAGAATATCAATACCGTCATGAAGGTGTAAGCGATTATATAACCAGTCCTGTTAATATTCCAGAATTAATCAGACGGATATGTTATTTCGTAGAAGAATAGCAAAATAATTTGGCTTGAAGGCAAAACCAACCGGACAGAAAAAAGTACAATGTAAACAAAAAATATAGCAATTGTAGTCAAGATATTTTATGTTATTGACAAATATGAAATATTGATACAAAGGAGAATTTACTATGGAGAAAAGATTATTTACCTCAGAATCAGTAACAGAAGGGCATCCGGACAAAATGTGTGATGCCATATCAGACGCCATATTGGATGCTCTTATGGAGAAGGATCCGATGAGCAGAGTGGCCTGTGAGACTGCAATTACAACGGGTATGGTATTAGTGATGGGAGAAATCACGACCAATGCGTATATAGATATGCAGCAGGTGGTAAGAGAAACGATTAAAGAAATTGGTTATGACAATGGAGATTATGGATTTGATGCACATACCTGTGCTGTCTTAACGGCAATTGATGAGCAGTCAGCAGATATTGCTTTGGGCGTGAATAAGGCATTGGAAGCAAAAGAACACAAAATGTCAGAAGAAGAGCTTGATGCAATTGGTGCTGGGGATCAGGGTATGATGTTTGGTTACGCATGTGACGAAACGAATGAATTTATGCCATATCCAATTTCACTGGCACACAAATTGACTCGGCAGCTTACTCAGGTCCGTAAAGATGGTTTGTTGAATTATTTAAGACCGGACGGTAAGAGTCAGGTTACTGTAGAATATGACGAAGCAGGTATTCCGCATCGGCTGGATGCAGTGGTTCTGTCAACACAGCATGATCCAGATGTGACACAGGAGCAGATCCACGAAGATATAAAAAAATATGTATTGGAACCGATTATTCCAACAGAACTGGTAGATGAGAATACAAAATTTTTCATCAATCCAACAGGGCGTTTTGTCATAGGCGGTCCTCACGGTGATAGTGGTGTAACAGGACGCAAGATTATTGTAGATACCTATGGTGGTATGGCACGGCATGGCGGCGGAGCTTTTTCTGGAAAAGACTGTACGAAAGTAGATCGTTCTGCATCTTATGCTGCTCGTTATGTTGCGAAGAATATTGTGGCTGCAGGTCTGGCAAAAAAATGTGAAATTCAGTTGTCTTACGCAATTGGGGTGGCTCATCCGACCTCTATTATGGTAGACACCTTTGGAACTGGGAAAATTTCAGATGAGAGTCTGGTAGAGATGATAAGAAGAGAATTCGATCTGCGACCAGCAGGAATCATTCAGATGTTGGATCTCCGCCGTCCGATCTATAAACAGACGGCAGCCTATGGACATTTTGGAAGAAACGATCTCAACCTTCCATGGGAAAGATTAGATAAGGTAGAAGAACTGAAAAAATATTTGAAATAATTTATTAGGAGGAAACGTATGGGAAGATACAAAAAGCGAATCTCAAGAATTATGACGATTGCGATGCTGTTTACATTTCTGGTAGGAAATTCTAATATGGTATATGCTATGGGAGCAACACAAGTTGGATATGCGAGTAAATATATCACAGTGAAAGGGAATAATATGCATCTTGCTTTGTATGGGAAATTGGATGCAAGTGGCGAAACATTTGCAGATGAGGGAAAAAACACATTGGTGATGATGCCGGCACTGGGAGTTCCATCACCGCATATCTACTTCAAACCTCTGGCACAATCTTTAGATGAGAGTTTTAACATAGTGATTGTAGAGCCGTTTGGATATGGACTTAGTGATGGTGCATCGACTAACCGAACTGTAGATAATATCAATAGTGAATTGAATGCTGCACTGGACACCATGGGAATTAAGCAGTGTGTATTGCTGGTACATTCGATTTCTGGAGTATATGGACTTAACTTTGTACAGAATTATCCGGAAAAAGTAAAAGGTTTCATTGCTGTTGATAATACGGTATATGATGAAGAACTGGCAGAGGCTATGGAAATGGAAAAGAAATATATGCTGCAGGGAATTGATGAATTTCAGAAAATCAAGAATTCCTTTTCTTCTTTGGAAGAATTCCAGACGGCACTGAAAACAGATCCGGAGAAATATGGGGCAGCATTACCACAGGTTTCCGGGTACACTTATACGGAGAGTGATGGGGAGGAATACATTCAGGCATATTCTTTAAGCAGCAACGATACGATTAGAAATGAAGTGAACGGGATGGATCAGTCATTACTCTCTATAAAAGATAAAAAATTCCCATCGGCACTTCCTGTATTAACTATGATTTCTTCAGAGAATGTACAAAATGTTCCGGCATGGGAGACTGCTCATAGAAATCAATTGGATTTAGAATCTGGTAATCACCAGTTATATATTGTAAATGGAGGACATTATATCTGGTATACCAATTTGACCCAGGTTGTACAGCATATCGATGAATGGAGAATAGAGAATCATTTTTAAAAGGAATCTGTGTGATGAGATTTCTAAATAAGAGAAAACAGAAGGGAAGTGTAGCTTGGGGAAAGTAACTATTTCAACTGTATTGGGATACAAAGAATATGTGGCGGAAAATATAAAAAACATTCTGGGAGAGGATGAAGAAAATTCCGATTTTAGGATTTATCCGGATTATCATAAGATTTATAGAGGACAGACGGAGATCGTCTTAACGAAAGCAGAGTATGAATTGTTTATGCTTTTGTCAGGGAGACCAGGTGTGATATTTACCAAAGAAAAAATTTTTGAGATTCTTTATAACGAGGAATTGCCGGAAAGCATTGATAATATTGTGTACTGTCTGGTATCCAGTATGAGAAAGAAAATTGAACCGGAGCTAAAGCAGTGCCGCTATATTAAAACAGTGAGAGGTGTAGGATATAAGTTTGAAGGAAAAAAGATGGACATCTTTCCAGAATAGTTGATCTGAAGACAGAGGAATTTTCAAAAACCTCTGTCTTTTTTTGTTGCTTTTTTATGCCATCTTGCGTACAGAAGTAGTGAAAGTCACCTCCCAAAAAGTATGCTTTTTGATGGGAGATGTAATAGGCTATTTTTTTATTTCCAAAAAGTATATAAGAAGGTTTTGAGATATGCCAAAATATTTTAAGACTTTTTGGGAATGTATAAAGGGGGATACGTATGGCATATTATGGGTATCACAGAATCAGTACTAAGGAACAACACTTGGACCGAGGTATTATAGAAATAAAGAGGTTTTGTGAAAATCAGAAAATTAAACTGGAAAGTATTTTTACAGATAAGATAACCGGTAAAAATTTTGACAGACCACGTTATACCGTTCTTGTGGAAGATGTTTTACGGGTAGGGGATACCCTGATTATTACAGAGCTGGACAGACTTGGCAGGAACAAGCAGGAGATTTTGAAGCAGCTACGTTTTTTAGAAGAAAAAGGGGTTCGGGTAATGGTATTGGAACTTCCTACCACGTTGTTTGATCTGTCTCAGATGGAAAATAATCTGGCAAAGATGATGATAGAAACAATCAATAATATGATGATTGAACTCTATGCATCCATGGCACAGGCAGAGATGGAGAAAAAGGAGAAGCGACAAAAGGAAGGTATGGAGGCAAAAAGGCTTCGGGGTGAATGGGATGAAGTAGGAAGACCACGGGCTATAGAACAGGAAAAGTTTAACCAGGAATTTATGAGGGTGGTACAAAAGAAGGTAACACCGACACAACTGCAGCGGGAGTTGGGGTTAACTTCTTCTACCTATTATCGGTATCGGAAAAACTTTTATGAAATTTTTCCGGAATTTCTTCAATCTGTATAGGGATGAGGTAATTACTAAGTAAAAGAAAAATTTAAGGAGGCAGATGTTATGAGTGAACACAGAGAAGGAACATTGTTTTATGATACTGAAACAGGGAGGTATGATATACGTTTTGATTTGGAATCTTTTTATGGAGGGCTACATTGTGGGGAATGCTTCGATGTAAAGGTGAAAGATGTTTGGGTTCCGGTCAGGATTGAAATGGGAGACGACTGGTATCTGGTTGGATTGAATGTGTCGAGATTAGATGGACTGAGAGTACGTATGTAAATAGGAGGATAAGCCTGATGAGGGGAAGCACAATGAGAGAAAGTGTTACGGATGTTCGCATTATACTGGAATGCTTACAGGAAGCATATCAAATGGAAGGAGATATGGTACGATCCGGGAAAAATATTCATGCAACCATGATATATCCATTTGTCCGTATGCTGCAAGAAAAGTGTAGGGATTTAACAGAGGAACAGATACATAAGACACTTTGGAAAGAATATGAGATTTCAGGGGCAGACAGGATGTTTGTGGAGAGGGCTTCAAAGATTTTAGAGCCATACGAAGGAGAAGTTGAAGATGAGAAACAGTACAATGGAATATAAAGTGAATCAAGCCTATGAAGAATTAAATCGCTTAATACAGTGGCATCCGGATAGTGAAGAAAAATTTTTACAGAAAATGGTATGTTTATTATTACCTGGACAAAGAAAATGTTGGCCAGAGGCTATCCGTGCTTTGAGGCAATCTTTTAAAGCTGAGCAGAGAATGATATTTGTAGAAAAATATAGAGAAAAACTGGAATGGCTGGATAGTATTTCTTTGGCAGAACTACAAAGAAAGATAAGAGAAATTTATTTTGTTGAATATTATAAGATGATAGCAGATCAATTCCTATACAAAAAAGATTTTGAAACTTCCTTATTTTTGAGAATTGCAATGGAAACAGGGATAAGAAGTGTAGATATTCCATGTATAGAATGGTCCTGTATGCATGGAAAAACCATTATTTTGGAAGAAACTAAAAGAGGGGATTTGTACAAAAAAGTTAATGGTGCGTTCCCTAAGATCTCAGCTCAGTCGTTACGGATTATGAAGTTATTAAATAGGAAGCAAGGAAAAATATTTACAAAATCAAAAGAGTATTATGTTCGCAAAATTTCTTATGCTTGGGGAATTCCTGGGTTTCATATCCATAGCCTTCGGAATTATAGGAGAAAGATAGAGAGGGGAATTTTAGTAGGTGTACAAGTTTTAGATATAATTCCAGTGTAGCATAGATGTTTTTAAAGTATTTAATCAAATTCCAACTAGGCAAAAAAAAACACAAACTACGCAAAAAATATAGAAAAAATTTATATTATGGAGTACTAATTAAGTATCAAATATATAAGGAGGAAGCGAACATGAATGGAATGCAAAAAATGTCACAAAAAGAAATGGAAATGGTAACGGGAGGTAAATGTAATTCTGATTATGGCTATTTTTTCTGTTGCCCAGCTAATGCAGATGACATGGTAGCTACAATTGAAAACCTGATGAATTCTGGACAGAAAAATAAGGCAAGCAAATACATTCAGTTTTGTTATGAAGATTGTGGATATTAAATATCTGCTGATTAAGGATTAAGGCACATATAAAGGGGCGAGCTTGTATCGCCCCTTTATTTATTAGGGAGATGGTGAAAGACATGAAATACAGATGTGTAAAACAATATGACTCTACAGATTGTGCGGGGGCCTGTTTAGCAAGTATAGCATGGTACTATGGAAAGAAAATGTCTATGATAGAACTAAGCGAAGCTTTAGAAACTAACAAAGAAGGAACGAGTGTCTGGGATATTTGTCGAGTTGCAGAAAATATAGGATTTTTGGCATCAGCATATAAAAAAAATGAAGAATTCAGAGAAAATGAATTAGAATTCCCATGCGTTGCACACGTATATCAAGAAGATGGCTTAGCACATTTTGTTGTAATTTACAAAATAAAAAAGGATAGCATAGTAATTGCGGATCCATCTGTTGGTATCGTAGAAGTGAATAGAAATAAATTTTTTAATTCTGAGTTTGGGGAAAATTGTCCCTATTTTTGGACAGGTATTATTATTATTTTTAAGACAACAGAAGAATTTTATCGAAAAAAGGAAAGTATACGAGGTAATGAGAATAAATTTTTGGGGTTGATAAAAAAAGAATGGAAGAGAACGATCTATATTATGTTACTTTCTGGGATATCAATGGGAATTTCTATTATTACCTCTTTTTACTTTGGAACTCTGATAGATACTATTATTCCAAATAGATTGATCTATAGTTTAATATTTATGACACTAATGGTTATTTTAATGTTGCTGGTTAAAACGATTGTAGATTGGGGGAGAGCGAAAATTTCATTAGATATTTCAAAGTCCTTCAATTTAGAGCTTAGTCTTAAATATTATAAGCATTTGCTCGACTTAAAAGTGGATTCTATTGAAAAACGTAAAAATGGTGAATTTATTTCAAGATTTCAGGATGTTATTAGAGTTCAAGAGGCTTTGGTAAGCAGCATATTGGTTCTACCAATTGATATATTATTTGTAATTGCAGTAAGCATTATTTTATGTCTGTTGAATATTAAAATATTTACCGTAGTTGCTATAATGTGTTTTGCATATATTGGGGTTATGGTGTGGTTTAAGAAATATTATACTGTTTTAAATTCGAAAGAAATGTCTAGAGAGGCACGAGTGACTGCACATTTGATTGATTCTATTGAAGGAATTTTGACAGTTAAAGCGTATACATATAATGGGACAATCTTTAATAATGGAAAAAAGAAAATAGAAAAATGGCAAGATACGATTTTAGAACTAGGAAGTACAGAAAATTTACAGTCAGCTATAAAAGTTCTAATAGGTGGAGTGGGAGAAATTATTGTGTTGTGTTTTGGAACATTTGAAATTATCCGTAATAACTTATCCATAGGAGAATTGGTTACTTATAATATTTTGATTGGGTATCTATTAACACCAGTTAAAGATATTGTAAATTTACAGCCACTATACCATGCTGCTCATGTCGCCATGGAGCGTTTAGAAAGTGTGCTGTGCATCAAAATAGAGAAATCAAAGGATAATGTAGAGGCACTTAAAATTAATGAAAAAATAGAACTGAAAGATGTTAATTTACAGTTCCGTTCTGGAAAAAATGTACTAGATAAGATCAATATTAAAATAAAAAAAGGAGAGAAGATAGCCATTGTTGGAGAAACAGGATCGGGAAAAACAACTTTAGCAAAATTATTTATGAAATTTTATTCTCCGGATAAGGGGGAGGTATATGTTGACAATATAGAATTTCAAAATTTGGGGGTTCAAGAAATCCGAGCAGCTATTGTATATGTGTCACAAGAAGATTTCTTGTTTACTGCGAGTGTTAGAGAAAATTTAAAAATGGGAAATGATGGAATAACGGATGATGAAATGATTGAAATTTCACATAACATGGGAGTAGATCAATTTGTAAGCAAGATGGAAAGAGGCTATGATAGTGTACTTGAAGAGCGTGGAAAAAATCTTTCAAAAGGTCAAAGACAGAAAATATCATTAACTAGAGCTATCTTACGCCATCCTCAGGTTCTAATTTTAGATGAAGCAACGAGCAATATGGATTCTATAAGTGAGAGAGAGATTTTGAACTATATCAAAGGAATTCAGAATCTAACGCTTATACTGATTTCACATAGGATCGATGTAATAGCAGATAGCAATTGCATTTATGTTCTTCAAAAAGGCAGTATAGTAGCAAGTGGAACAGACGAGCAACTAAAAAAACAATGTGAATTGTACCGCCAGTTATGTGGTGAGGGGGAATATATAGATGAAGAAGAAAAATGTTTTAATTAGTGTAGTATGTAGTGTGTTTTTTATAATGTGTGTAGGTGCGGGGATTATTTTATTCCCAAAGGTGAAAGAAGAAAATATAGCATATTCTACATCCATAGAGGATCTGTTTGATAAGGAGGGGCACTTTTATGTGTACTTCAATAGAAAAGAATGTCCATATTGCGATAACATAAAAGAAGACATAAAAAATTTTAAACAAGGAAATGAAGTCTATGAAATTGATGCAGAGGCATGTAAAGGGACGAGGAATTATGATTGGGATTCCCATGAAAAAAAATATGATGTTGAAATTGGAGAAAAAGACAGTACCGGAAAAATTATGTTCTATGATGGGATGAATGAAAATTTGATAAAAGAAAAATATCCGCCAATATTCTATAAAGTTATTTGGGCAAATGAGAATTATGCAGCATTGCATGAGGGAAAGGAAGCAGGTAAGGTGTATGCGGTTTCTACGCATCCATATATAAAAAAAGAAGAATTGAATAAAGACAAATTTGTATTGGGCGGGGTACCTACATTAGTAGAATTTGAAAATCATAAAGTGATAAATTTTTATTTTGACGATAAAGAAATTATAGAATTTCTGGAAAGCGATACTCAACCATTAGATAAATATTGGAATCTTGATTGATTTTAGAAATCAAAAGGATATGCAATAAAGGAGAGGATACTAATGAATAACGATAGAACAAGAAAATCCCTAAATACGCTGATAAAAGCTTATAAGAAAAAAAACAGAGAAAGAAATATCATTTTACAATGTATTGTAGTGAGCGTTGTAGTAGTATCATTAGTTATCATTTCTTTAATACACGGAAAACTTCAAGCGGATAAGTTGAAAAATCAATATCAAGATGGAAAAACGATTTCAACAATTATTGAAGAAGGAACAGATACAACAAAACAACAACTACAACGTCTTTCCTATGTGAATAGTATAGGAGAGGAAAAAGAAATCGGAAAGCTAATGAATGGGAGGTACTCATATAGTAGATGCGTTGTTTTGGACGAAACCGCTTACGAAGATATGATAAAACCTGCTTTTGTACAGTTATACGGCAACTATCCAAAACAAACTGACGAAATAATGGTGTCAAAAAAGACTTTAGACTATTTGGGGATTGATAATCCAAAAATAGGAATGAATATTACATTAAATTTTTATTG
Source organism: Clostridiales bacterium (assembly GCA_029098165.1). Classification (GTDB taxonomy): domain Bacteria; phylum Bacillota; class Clostridia; order Lachnospirales; family Lachnospiraceae; genus Lachnoclostridium. Next base: position 2,181 of record JAQXNU010000043.1, on the reverse strand, counting down.
GAATGATATTTTTACGACAAAAATGACAGGTGAGCAAGAGTTTGTTTTATCTGGGTATTATAGTAGTTATAATAACGAATTATCCGATAGTTCAATTGCATATATTTCTGAGAACAGAATAAAACAGGCTGGTATTTCACAATATCCATGTCGATTATTTGTTGATGTAAAAGATTGGGGGTTAAGCGGAAGACAAGTAGAGAATAAATTAAAAAAAGATATTAATCTGAGTGATAAGCAAAGAATTATAAGCTATGATTCTGCAGAGTACAGAGCAATTGAAGGGACAGTTGGAAATTATTTGCTTGCGTACATGTTTGTTTTGGCTGTATTTTTCTGTTTGTTTTTAGTAATTTATAATATTATATATATATCACTGGGATGTGATATTAAACAATATGGAGTATTGCGTACAATAGGTGCAACTAATAGGCAGATAAAAAAAATAGTATGTATGCAAACCTGGGATATTTATTTGAACAGTTGTTTATTTGGTATAACACTCAGTATAGCCATACAATATTTTGTCTTAAACAATGTGGTTAAAAATCTTTATTTAGGTGAGTATAAAGCAAATAATCAATTAGAATTGTTTAACTTAAGTGCATACATCGTGGTATCTTTTTTAGTTGCTATAACTCTATTTGGGGCAACCCTTTTGGCAGTACATAAGTTAACTATGATTACTCCAATAGAGGCAGCAAAATATGAAGAAGTGGCGGGACAACAACAATCAGGTTATGAATTTGGTAGAATGTCTCTTACAAAAAGAACCGGAATTGTTTTTAGGATGGCGTTTCGTAATGTATTACGTTATAAGAAAAAATTTATATTCATAATAATATTTTTGGCATTTGGTTGTGAAATAGGGCTATTAGGAATAGTGGTCACCAAGGGGACAAATCAAATGAATAGATTACGGAAGAATCCGGATTTTACTATTGAAGTGCCAATGGATACTGTAACGTATTTAGTAGAAAATGGAAAAAATGAAATGGAATTGATAACAGATGATAATGTAGTGGATATTGAAAATATACTTGCTTCTTATGATGAGAATCTAAAAATAGTACAAGGATTTTTACCTATTATAAAAAATGCAACAGAAACTGATAGCTTGAAAATTATAGAGCATGATTCATTACCTGTAATGCAAACGTTAGATGATAAAAGTTTGAAAAAATTAATGAAATATGTAGAGGAAAAGAATATAATAGTTGATCAAAAAGCATTTAACGAGAAAAATGGTGCATTAATATTACATGAAAATTTAATACCACAAACATATGAAGAACTGGAAACGAAATATATTGGAAAAACTATAGAACTTTATGATTTGGTGCCAGTAGGAACAAATATGCAGGAAATGCCCACAGTTAGACTTAGAAATTGTGGATATATAAATATTTCACAGACGGATTGTCCAACTTTGGATTTATCATGGAAAGGAAATAATAAAGTTTATCTGATTGTTTCAGATCAAACTTTCAGAGAGTTAAATAATGTTTTAAAAGCTAGAAATCTGGAAGTACAGATTAATGTAAAAGCAAATAAAGAGGCTATTTGTAAACAGAAATTAAAAGCATGGGTTCAAGAGGAAAATCTAAAGTTTCAATCTACCAGAGGCAACCAAAATCAGCTTTTGTATACGATAAAGTGTAATAGTGATGAAATTGCAAAACAGTCTTTGTATATTAGGACAAGTCAGATAATTATGTATACTATTAGTGGTATTTTGATATTTATGGGATTGATAAATTATTTCAGTACTACATCCACGAATATAATTATTAGGCAACGTGAGTTTTCCACTATGCGGAGTATTGGGATGACGCAAGGGATGCTTAGGAAAATGCTTATATATGAGGGGGTAATATATGTAGGGGGTGTTATTGGTCTATTATTGATTATAGGAAGTATAGTTATGGGAATAGTAGCTTATATTTTAAGAAAAAATATAGAATACTTTGTCTTTCAATATCCATTTGAAGGGCTTTTATGTATTATATGTATTATGATTTTTTTGTGTGTGATAATCCCTGTTAGCGTCGGGCGGAATCGACCACCCAGAGTCGCTTAGAATTAACCATTTTTAGTCAGATAGAAAAAGCCATTGTATTTTCCTTTTCGTGTTCTAAAATGATGTATGCCAATGCATCAGTAGAAATCACAATGGGAGAA
>JAQXNU010000042.1 GCA_029098165.1 Clostridiales bacterium | reverse complement strand
CCACTCACCTCCACGTGTTTTGTAGTGTGTCAGTCTTATAGGAAGATAATATCAGAAGGAAAATAGATTAAAAAGCGAAAGTCAGCCAATTTGTTTCATGACGCATTGGTGCCTTTCGCAGAAAGGCGGAATATAATTATGGAAAACATCATCCATTATCTAACCGATTTAGAGCAGAATAACAACCGTGAATGGTATTTATCATAAAAAAAGAGCAGGTATTTTGAGAACTCCGTTACAGATGAAGAATTGATGGAGAAGGATATTGTTGTACATATGGCAAGGCTATTTCAGATTATAATGAAGCCGTTTAACGATTATTTAAATAAAGCACTTGAGGGATTTGTAATGCCTCAAAGATTAGGTGTGTATGATGGAGAACTACCGAAAGGAGAAATTACAAAAATGAGCAGCTCAATGTATCTATATCACTATTTTGACCTACGGGATGGTGCTTTTCGCAATCTCTCGGACTGTGAACCAGAGGAAGCAGATAAGATTTTAAATGAGTTACGTAAGAAACGGCCGAATGCTCAGGCTACCTCGAGGCATAAAACTTACATAGAAGATCGCCTTCACTATGAACAGATTGCACGTAATCTGTTTGATTCGATGGGCGGAAAGCGGACAAGATTTGCTCCACATTATATGGTTGTGGAAGAGTGTCCGTGGCTGTATAGCTGGTTTGAACAGCCGGGATATGTGAAGATTCCGATTGAGGAGTTTGATTTGGCTACGTTATCATTTACGTATGGGGACATGCATCCTACGTTTAGCCCGAGGGTGACCGATGGGAAAGAATATCGGAAGAAGCTGTATCTGTATGAGGATATACTAAAGCTGATTGAGAAGTATGGATTGCCGCAGATATGGAACGGAGATGGAAGATTTGGTCCAGAAAGGTATATCGAAGTACAAGTGTGGAGCGATGAAACGATTCAGAAATATAAGTAGAACAGCATTTGGCGGATGATAAAAGGATTAAGAATCTAAAAATAGGAGCGAAAGATAAATGTTTAATATTAGAGAAGCTACAGATTTGGACATCATAAAAGAATTATTTCGTGAATATTCAAAGATTCAAGGGGCAGAAGCGTGCTTTGTTTCTTTTGAAAATGAATTGGCGGATTTGGAAAAGGTATATCAGGATGGAGCATTACTGGTAGCATATGAAGATACGGTTCCGATTGGGTGCGGAGCAATCAAAAAGATTTCTGATAATGAATGTGAAATGAAGAGAGTATTTATCAAAGAGGAATATCGAAAAAAGGGATATGGATATCGGTTAATCAATGAAGTTTGCGGTAAGGCTTCTGCTTTAGGATATAAGACAATTGTATTAAGTACGATTCCAACGGTAATGAGTCAAGCATATGCATTATACAAATTAGTTGGATTTACGGTTAAAGGTTCCTCGGATGGAATTGTATCGATGATTAAGGATTTACCATAAAACCTACGACATTATATGATAGAGGATTTCGATTATAAAATTTAATCGAATAAAATTTTATTGTTCTCAAGCTGTTCTTGCAGCTTTTGCAGAGGAATGTGGAATTTCAGAAGTTCAAGCATTAAAACTTGGATCTTGTTTTTGTAGTGGTATGAGAAAAGGTGAGGTTTAGGGAGGAATCGATTATTAAGGTTTATCGAAAAGCGAATAAGAATGATGTAGTGCAGCTTACAGAACTTAGAATAAAACAGTTGCTTGAAGAGGCAGGAGACCATCAGAAAGTACGAGTAGATGAAGATAGCAAGAAATTGGTTAATGTAAACTACAATTCCAATGAGCTTCATCAAGAGCTAGTAAATTACTTTGCCTCCAGTATCGCTGATGATTCCTTAGCTGTCTGGATTGCAGTTGATAACGATAGAATCATAGCAACCTGTGGCGTATGTTTTTTTCAGTATCCGCCGACATTAACGAATGTAACAGGAAAGATTGCTTATATCACGGATGTTTATACGGAAGTAGAGTATCGGAGTCAGGGGATTGCTACTAAGCTGTTGGAGTTTGTAATGAAAGAGATTAACGAACGGCAATTTAAGATGATCAGGTTGCATACTTCCATACAGGGGAGAGGGCTTTATGAGAAGATTGGATTTACGGATATTGACGGATTTATGGTGAAGAGAATTGGTTAGAAAAATATAAGTTATCGAGTTGACATGTATGGTAAATTATAGTATATTAATAACGAACACATGGTCATTATTATTCATGGAAAAGAAAAGTTCGTAATGCGAGCGTTTTCTTAGATACATAATGTAGGAGATAAGATGCAAGTACTCAAAGACGATATTAGAAATAGTATTCTGGAAGCTTCCTTAGATGAATTTTACAAGAACGGATATGAAAAGGCATCTATGAGTGGAGTGGCAAAACGATGTGCCATTAGCAAGAGCAATATGTATAATTATTTCCCATCGAAAAAAAGTATTTATGATGCTTTGACAGCACCTGCAATTGCTGAAATTACGAAGACAACACGAGAGCTGACGAAGAAACGATGCGAATCCCATACTTGCGATGAAGTCGCATTAGAATTTACCGAGAGTCTTCAGCATGTGATTTGCAAGTACCGAAAAGAGATTGTTGTCATTCTGACAGGAAGTCCTGATCAGGAAGAACGGATGATTCAGGATATGCTACAGCATGAGTTAGTGGAGTGTTTTATGTCCTTAGATGAGTCTCGTATCTCGAGAGGGTTTCTTGAGGTGTTGGCATCGATGCTGCTGGATGGTCTCTGTAAAATCATCATTCAGTCGGATTCCAATGAAGAAATACCGGGAAAGTTATATGCATTGTTCCAGTATCATATTCATGGAATTCAACCATTTCGTAAGAAGTAGATATAAGATCATAAACGAGTGTATTCGGCAAGAATTAAGGAAGTCGATACCTTGGCAGATCAAAAGAGGCGTAAGCCTCTTTTAAAAAAGAATAATAACGACCGTATAGTCGTTATTACGAAAAAGAGTTACTGAGCATCATGAAATTATCCATTTTATTAGAAGACTACGTGTAAAAAGAAAAGGAAAGGAATTGGTTAATGTATATGAAAGAAGAGAAGCGTCATTTAAAGAAGATAATGAAGAGAATAGCTATAGGCTTGGTTGCGGGAATTGTTGCAGTTGTTGCAATCGCTGCCTTTGTATTTCGAAAAGAACTAAAGACAATGATTCATATGAATAAGGTGAATTCACATCCATTTTATGAGATGACGTATTATGCAGATTATGGGTTGGAGGAGTTAGCGAAACAGGGGGTTGGTTCCGATGATGCACTGGTTGATTTCGTAACGAAACGATTATTAAAGGGACTGCCAATTACAGCAAATGTCGATGGAGCCTGTAGTGCATTTAATGTGCAGACACCAGAGGGGGATTATGTAATGGCAAGAAATTTTGATTATCATCCGTCTACTGCCATGTTGGTGAAGACAAACCCGAAAGATGGATATCGTTCCATTAGTATGGTGAATTTGACGCACATTGGATACAATCAAGACAAGCAGCCGGATACATTGTTTCATAAAGTAACGGCGCTCGCTGCTCCCTATATCCCTTTGGACGGTATGAATGAAAAGGGTTTTTTCATCGGAGTTTTGGTCGTAAAAGAACAAATCGTACACCAGAACACTGGAAAGACACCGATCACAACAACGTCAGCAATCCGTTTATTGTTAGACCGAGCTACGAATGTTGATGAAGCAGTGGAGATTTTAAGCAACTATGATATGAACTCCACGGGAGATACCGGATATCATTTTTTCTTATCGGATGCTAATGGAAAGAGTGCAGTTGTAGAGTACATAGATCATGAGATGAAAGTTATTTACAATACGAAAGATACGAAATATCTTGCTACAACGAATTTCACACTATCCACAAAGGAACAGAATGGTGTCGGAAAAGATCGTTATGAGATCATTCAAACTGGCCTTGGAAAGAACAATGGAATCATGACAGAAGAAGCCACAATGCAACTATTGGAAGATGCAAAATTTGATGGAATAATAGCGAGTGGTGGTAATGAGAATGATCCGTATTATGATTGTTCGACGCAGTGGTCTGCGGTGTATAATCTGACGAAGAAGACAGTAAGCATCTGTATTGGGGCAGATTATTCGAAAGTGTATGAGTATTCGTTGGAGTATAAGCAGAGAAGCATAAAGCGTGGATGAAATCAACTTATTTATACTGTGAATACAAACAGCGTAATGAAATGTTTTTAATATAGTAGACAAAAACAAAATATGATGCTATAATACAACCACAATAAGGAACTAAATGAAAGGAATGGAAGAAATGATCTGGAACTTTGAGTTAGATGAGATTATTAGTGGTTATCATGAGACGGAAAGAGAGTACCAGTGTGTGATGTGTCAACAAACGTATGAAAAGGGACGCATTTACGAGGAAGATCAGCTCCTTTACGATGCCCAAGGAGCAGTAAAACTGCATATTCGTAAGATACATAGCAATACGGCAGCGTATTTATTAAAACAGGAATCTGCACTGACTGGGTTGAGTGATATTCAAACTCAGCTGTTACAATGTTTGTTGGACGGTAAAAGTGATAAGCAGATTGGTGCAGAGCTTGGTATCGCACAATCAACGGTGAGAAATCATCGATTTAAATTGCGAGAAAAGGAGAAACAGGCAAAACTGTTCTTAGCTTTAATGCAGTCTTTAGCAGTAGAGACGAATCATACGATTGAAAAGAGTGATACTGGTGCAATGGAAGAATTGCATACGACGGCAACAATGGTAGATGATCGTTATAGCATCTCGGATCAGGAACGTAAGAAGACGATCGAAACTTATATGGATGAGAATGGGGCTTTGAAACAGTTCCCTGCCCGTGAAAAGAAGAAAATTATTATCTTAGGCGAAATCATCAAGAGTTTTCAAGTTCATAAGGAATATCAAGAGAAAGAAGTGAATCGGATTTTAGAGAGAATCTATGAGCAAGATTATCCAACGATTCGACGTGCGTTGATCGAATATGGATTTATGGAACGTTCGGAGGATTGTTCCGTTTATCGAGTGAAAGAGTAACAAGTTCTGTGTATATGTCGATTTATCTTAGTAATATTGTCGGATTTAGTTGATTTTTTAATCACTCATTACAAGTCTTTAAACCTTTGTCCATGCCTTCAAGGAGTAAATAATGGTCATGGAGTTCCCGTTTAAGGACGCACCTAATACAGCATGTCTCGTATGTAAACATGTTTTGAATAAAGAAAAACCGATTTTGTATGTATCACATGATGCTGAAGATGGAATGTGGCAGTTTCTATGTGGAGAAGAACATACAGAAGAAGATGCAAAAATAGTATCATTAAACTCTGCTTATATGTTAGACAAAACAGTTGGTCAATTGGCTGATATGCCATGTGGATATTATGTAGAACGTAATCGTGAGAGTAAAGATTGGATATAGGTGATTGGACCTAATTTTATATTTTATACTACGAGATAAGTAATCAGGAAGGAGACATATGCACATGGACCGTGACGAAGAAAAAAGACAAATCGCAAGAGAAGTCATTGATATTCAGCACAAAGTATCAAGAGGTGACATTACCATAGACGAGAATTGAACTTGGAATTCTTTTACTTGTAAAATTATTTCAGATTCTTACAAATAAGAGTTGAGTTACGTTACAGAAAGGGTATAATTAAGATAGGGGAAAATACAAACCAACAATACTATGTTTCTATAGG
>JAQXNU010000041.1 GCA_029098165.1 Clostridiales bacterium | reverse complement strand
TGATATTGATGAAACTACGTTGGAATATATGGTACCAAAGTTAATTCTTCAGCCACTTGTTGAGAACAGTATATGTCATGGGATACGGCTCAAAGGAGAAAAGGGGATTATTCATATTTCAACACGTATGTACGAAGATGGCCTACATATCGTAGTATACGATTCGGGTATTGGCATGAGCGATGAACAGATACAGAATGTAATGAAAGCTAATAAGAAGGATAGTGAAAAGCCACTGTCCGGTTTTGGATTGCGTGGTACAATCAATCGAATCCGTTATTATTGCGATTGTGATAACGTTGTACAAATACGCAGTGAGATTGGTGAGTACACAGAAGTTGAAATCTTTATTCCGAAAGAGAGAGATAAAATGGGAGGTGGAAGGTAATGTATCGAGTTATGATCATTGATGATGAGATGTCGGCTCGTCGATTACTGCAAGAGTCTATTGATTGGAAGTCACTTAATATGGAATTAGTTGGTGAGGCGGCAAGTGGCATAGAAGCAATTAATATCATTGATGAATTGCGTCCTGATATTGTTTTTGTAGATATCTCTATGCCATTTATGAATGGAATAGAATTTACACAAATTGCAACGAAACGTTATAAAGACCTGATGATCATTATTTTGACTGCATGTGATGATTTTGAGTATGCGAGACAATGTGTACGCCTACCCGTTGTTGAATATATGCTAAAACCAATCGTTCGACAAGAAGTAACGGAAGTATTGGTTCGGATTAAAGAAAAACTTGACCAAAATAAAACACGTACACAGGAAATTGGTCAGGAAATTGCCCCTACAGCAATTGATCAAATTATGCAGTATTTACGAGAAAATTTCACGGACTCACAGATTAATCTGACGTCTGTGGCACAACATTTTGGATTCAATCCAAGTTATCTTAGCCGTAAGTTTAAGCAGGAGACTGGAAAAAGTTTTGTCGAGTTTCTAATCGACTGTCGTATGGAACGAGCAATTGAATTAGCTGGAACAAGCGAAAAGATGTTTTGTACAGCAAATGCTGTTGGTATTCCAGATCCAAACTACTTTGGGCGATGCTTTAAAAAATATACAGGCATCAGTTATTCAGAATATGTGAATACTCATACAATGCGATGATAAAAAAACTGGAAAAAACTTCTTGACACCCCTCAGACTATTGTGATAGTATGAAGCTGTACTATTACAATAGTCTGGGGGTTTTTCATATGGAAATTAAGTTGTTTGATAGTGAATTGAAGGTGATGGATCTTGTATGGAATCATGAACCGATATCTGCCAAAGATCTTAGTATGCAAGCGAAGGAGGTTTACGGATGGAACAAGAATACAACCTATACAGTGATTAAAAAATTACTGGAAAAGGAAGCATTGTTACGAACAGAACCAAATTTCATGTGTAGGTCCTTAATTAAGAGAGAACAGGTACAGAAAGCAGAAACGAACAGTTTGATCAATAAGCTATATCAAGGGTCAAAGAAAGCCTTCTTTGCCACATTTTTAAAGGATGAGTCCTTAACAAAAGAAGATTATGAGGAGCTGAGAAATTTGATCGATGATTCAGAAAGGAGCAGATAAGTGATTGGAACTATATTTTACTGGATTCTCAATATGGCAGTGGTAGGGTCTATGGTAGGTCTTGTATTATTAGTTCTCCGCAAAGCAAAGAAACTGCCACGTAATTTTATTTATGTTTTATACAGTATTTTATTACTGCGATTAGTTTGCCCATTTGGAATCGTAAATGGCTTTAGTTTTCTTAACTTATTGCCCAAGGGTGTCATAGCGAAGGTGGATCCAGCGACAGGTGAAATTGGATCTAAGAATAGCAGTATAATGCTTACGAATGCTATACAAACGGCAGATACCTATGATCCCTTGCAGCAAAAAAGTAATGGATGGACAGTTGCTTATCAGATTGGAGGAACCATCTGGTTGATTATTTCTGTAGTAATTTTATTCATCTATCTATATTGGTACATAAAAGCAAAAAATGAATTTAAAAAATCGGAATGGATTCGGGATAGGATTTATCAGAGCAAAGAGATCAATTCACCAATCACGATGGGGATTATTAAGCCAGTTATCATACTTCCGATAGGATTTAATGAAACAAATCCTTCGTATCGTTATGTAATTGCACATGAACAAACGCATATTAGAAAAAAAGACAATCTATGGAGAATGGTTGCGATACTTTTGACTTGTGTGTACTGGTTTAATCCATTGATCTGGATGTTACAAAAATCCTTTTTTACAGATATGGAATTAGCCTGTGATGAATCAACGGTTCGTGCGCTTGATAAGAACGAAAGAAAGAACTATGCCAAGGCGCTATTAGAAATGTCCGCAACAAAGCCAGTGATCTATGCTGCGGGGTTTGTTACTGGAAGCGGTATTAAAGTAAGAATTAAGCGGGTGGTTAGTTATAAACAAGTAACACTATTGTCTGGCATATGTCTCTTAGGATTATTTCTTCTCTGTGCCATATGCCTACTTACGAATTAGCGAGGTGAGAATATGTATAAAAAGAAGTTTCGTTTTTTGGTTAGTACAGCTTTGTTCTTTAGTTTATTATTTACTGGATGCGGTACAAGGATGAATAGTAATGACGCGGCAAAGTCAGTCCCAATACCAACAGATGTAGAGAAAAGCGAGGTGATAAACCAAGGAGAAGGCGAGCTTAAAAAGTCAGAAAATGAAACAATAGGTATCGAAGAGAATCAATATTCAAGAAGGGAAAGTGATAACAAGTATCTGCCTCAGGTGGAAGAGGTAGTGCCTTATCCTTATTACTATTTATGTTATTCCATGGAGAATTCTCAGATACAACAGTATAAAGACAATTTGTTGGCATTAGGACTTAAAAAGAATAGTCAGGAAATCTCGGATATCACATATGAGAGCTATGTGGATAATCAGAAAAAAATTGTTGTTATTGAGGCTGAGGACTGTTTGATCATCTCCGTTGCGGATGTGTTTGATGGCATGGAAACAGAAGAGAATGTCATTTCAAAAGAGACTATTTATCAATTTCTTCAGAAAGAGTATAGTAATCAGCTTGGAGATAAAGATTCTGATTTTTTCGCAAAAAGACCACCTGAGATCATGTTAAAATGCTGGATTCCAGAGTTGTATGAAAAAACGAAGATTCAGGCTTATCAGACATTTACGAGGAATGGAAAAAATGCAGGTATTTATCTAGTTATTGATGATGGGGCATGTAGAATTCAAGGGGAGTTAGATAATATTTGTATTGCAGATCTTGATCAGAATGGAATATCAGAACTTCTTATGCTAAGTGGATTTGGTTCTGGAATCTATAGGATAATTCTCAATGCATAT
>JAQXNU010000040.1 GCA_029098165.1 Clostridiales bacterium | reverse complement strand
TCCATCAGTTTATCAGCGAGAATTCCTCCGCCGACCATACCTAACTTTGTACCATCTTCATCATAGATTGGATAATAGTCTGCAATAACCTGTTTTCCCGATGCAGGAGAGGTTAGTATTCCTGCAGTCATGACTTCTTTGGAAGTAAATAAAGTAGATAATAATTCATTCCTTCTTGCTTCATCTTCTCGGACTAAACCACCAATAGCACTTTTATTCGTGTGAAATAGAAATTTTGTCTGCATATCTGCAATATACAATCCTTCTAGATTTGCTTCTGCTGCTGCATATCGCTCAGAGTATGAAAAAGCATCGTTTAATGCTTTTGTATCGTTTGGATGTTTAAGTAGATTGACTACTACATCCGCCTGTCCATATTGTTTAAAAAATGTTTCCGCATTACTTAAATACTGGTTGATAATTTCCGTTCGTGATTGTGTTGCTTCCGTTAAGCGATCAATTGTACTATCACGCATCGCACTAGACATTTTTCCATCAGCAACCAACCATAAAACAACAAGTCCGATAATTAATGTAGCAATGACCGTCGTACAAATCTTTGTACCCATCTTCATGTTTTTCATCATAAGATCCTCCTTTAGTGTACCTCGCCTACAGATTTACTCCCCTTATGTGTATAAGACGATTATACTATATTCTATGGAATAAGTATATATTTTGTGGAATTTTGTTCTATTATTAGGTAATAATTACTAGTTAAATACACTACTAGGTCCAGTCTAATGAATTACTGATGCTGTAATCTGATTTTTTCTATCTGAAATTCCGATTCATGAATCGTCATCATTGCCATGGAAATCTCAAGATCAAATCTACGTTTACCACAGCTTCCTGGATTCAGCATCTGTACACCATTCTCTACCCTATGGTCATATTTATGAGAATGTCCATAGATAATCACATCAATCTTAGATAAATCTTTTGGAATGTCTTTCTTATTGTGCACTAGAAAGAATCGTACTTGTTCGATCTTAAATTCTTGTGTCAATGGCAACTCCTTGGCCCACTCTTTATCATTATTTCCTCGTACGATAAAGAGAGGAGCCACTTTACGAAGTTCCTCAACGATTGTCTGAGTATTAATATCTCCTGCATGTATGATCACATCTACCTTTTTTAAATACTCTTTTACTTCTTCTCTTAATAAACCATGGGTATCTGATATGATTGCTACTTTTGTCATGTTACTCCTATATCTTAATGTTGTATATTTTGAAGCGATTATCATCCTAACATAATAGAATTTCAAACGCTGTCTGCTAGCGAAACTTTTTTCTTATTTTTTCTCAAACAAAAGATTATTCACCTGTTCCGTGACCCATATTTCCTCTTCCGTTTGTGTCAGATGATAACTATCAATAATGGATTGATCATGTCTTGCAAGAACATCCTCAAATCCGCCAGCAGTACTCTTTTTCTTTGGAAAACGGATTTCCGAATCAAAAGAACTGATTAAATGCATATTGCACCCACTGCAAATTTGTATCCATTCCTCCTTTGTGTAAAACTTAATATGCCCATCTTTTTTAAGTTGCATATAATCGTCAACAAATCTTGTTGTATCGCAGTCATTTGGTCTTGGGTCTGATAGAAAGAATTTTCCGTTACATTTCAATACTCGTGATACTTCCTTTATACTCTTTTCTATCTTTGGGAAATGATGAAGTGCATATCTTGTAACAACTAAATCAAAGGAAGCATCCTCAAATGGAAATTCAACTCTATTATATGAAACAAATTCTATGTTATGTATACCCATTTCCTGTGATTTTAAGGTATTTTGTTTTAGGGTTTCCGTTACAATATCTAAACCTGTCACACGTAATTTTTCATTCTTCCTTGCGATTGGAAAAGTCAAATAACCACTACCGCAGCCAAGGTCTAATACTTTCATTCCGGATTTAACGTCGATTTTCGCTATAATATCATTTAAATGCTTTTCATCTTGTGTTTGTTTATTATAATAGTCTGCTTCCTTGAAACTATCTTCGAATCCGTTTCTTGTTGCTTCGATACTCATCGATTCTCATCCTCCTTCTATACGATACCATTTCTATCATTATTATAAAACGCATCTGCTATATGCAACAGATGCGTTTTATTATATATGTTATTTAGCGAAAAATAAATTACTCAATTGTATAAATTCCTCTTGATTTGACATCATCGCTGGATGACCACCGTGGTTAAATATATGTTTTTTGCCTTGTTCCACCTGATTTAGTATGTTACTAAATAATGTATCATAATAATCACCAGGGAAAAACTCATCTTCTCTACTACCAGTGAGCAATAGATCCGTTTTTAGCTCATTTAACGGCTTATGAAAGAATTGAACAATATTCTTAGTATGTGCAACCATGGCTCTAGTATCAGCGTCAACAACGGACTCCCAATCGGCTCCATTCATGTATTCATAGAATTGTTGTGCACCAGGATTCTTCTTTGACATCTCACGGCCTTCAATGATCGAGGCTGTAACAGCAGGATTTGCCTGGATACCTTCAAAACTATCCGCAATCACTTTGTTTATAAGGTCTGGTCTTTCTAAAGCAATATTAATCGCTGTAATTGCACCACCACTTGTACCAATTATGTTAACACGTTCATACCCTTTCACATCTAAGAACGTGATTACCTGCATTGCCTGATCATACCACAAATCTGGGCTAAGTTCGTTAACATGATCCGACTGTCCGTATCCTAAAAAGTCAATCAAAACGACTTTATGATCTTTCATATATTGTTGAGTAATTTCAGAAAACATTTTTGATGAAGCAGTATTTCCATGCAACAATAATAATGGGGTTCCATCACCTAATTCTTCGTAATAGATTTTTTTACTTTTATATGTATAATAAGCCATAATAGCCTCCCTAATTTATTAATAAATTTCTTTATTAAGGCAAGGCTGAATCTTATGGGTACAGCCTTGCGACTACATCCAAATTCCCATTCTGGCATTCTCCCTTCTGTTCAATGATGATTTCAGTATAGTACACGTAAATTCTATTGTCAACCAACAGAAAGAGACCATTCAATCTCAATCTCTTGAAAATGAACGGTCTCTCAAGGTGCCTAAATCAAGTTTTTACATAACGGTCCCCACCACTGTCTTCACATGTACAGTCCCACAAATATTGCTTATGCTTTCTTACTAAGCAGTGCCACTGTTTCAACGTGTACCGTACAAGGGAACATATCGACGCACTTCACCTTTTTCACTTCGTATCCACGTTCCTGTAACACAACCAAATCTCTAGCCAAACTCGTTGGTTTACAAGAAATATATACCAAATGATCTACTCCGTAGTTGATGATCTTATCTAACGCCTTTGGATGAATACCATCTCTTGGTGGATCTAATACAATCATATCTGGTCTGTCTTCGATGGAATCGATTACTTTTAAAACATCCCCAGCGATGAATTCACAGTTATCTAAACCATTTAATTTTGCATTTTCACGAGCAGCAACGACTGCTTCTTCAATAATCTCAACACCGATTACTTTCTTTGCAACTGGTGCGAGTAACTGAGCAATCGTACCTGTACCGCTATAAAGATCAAAGATCATCTTGTCTTTTGTCTCACCTACAAAATCTCGTGCTACACTATATAATACTTCCGCTCCAAGAGAATTCGTCTGGAAGAAAGAGAAGGTTGAAATCTTAAACTTTAATCCTAAGATTTCTTCATTGATATATTCTTGGCCGTATAAGACATCTGTCTTATCATTCTGTACAACATCTGCCAAAGAATCATTGGTTGTATGAAGAATTCCCATTACTGTACCTGTTAAAGAAAGAGCTAAAATACGATTCTTTAATTCTTCAAGAAATGCTTCTTCTCCACAATTACTTTCTTCCGCCTGAGATGTTGTAATCAAGTTGATTAATAATTCGCCTGTCTTCTGAGCACGACGCACAAGAAGGTGACGAAGATACCCCTGGTGACTCATCTTATGATAGAAGCTAAGGTTATGTTCTGCACAAAGATCAAGTACGCAAGATAAGATCAAATTATAATCATGATTTACAAGCTTACATTCCGATACTGTTACAATATCATAGAAGCTTCCTTTTTTATGAAGACCAAGTGCTAATGGTCCATCTTTAAACTCATCTCCAAAGGAAAACTCCATCTTATTACGGTACCCATATTCCATTGGACTGCCAATGATACCTTCAAAAACGCTCATATCTTCCACAACCTCAGATAATAAACGTTTTACCTGTTCCGCTTTCATATTGATTTCTGTTTCATATGGAATTGTCTGATACGTACATCCACCACAATCTCCAAAATGCTGACATGGTGCAGAAACAGTCTCAATCTCTGATTTTTCCATAACCTCTAAAAGACGTCCTTCTGACTTTCCTTTACGAACTTTATTTACTACAAAACGAACGGTCTGTCCAGCAATTGAGTTCTTTACAACTGCGCGTTCTCCATCCACAACTACGATCCCCTTGTTAGGAAAATCAATACGTTCTACTTTACCAATATACTCTTGACCCTTTTTCATACTTATAATCCGCCTTTCTGCGAAAGGCACCAATGCGTCATGAAACATGTTGGCTACCTTTCACTTTTCTATTCTATCTTCCTTCTGATATATTACTTTATAAGACTGACACACTACAGAACACGTGGAGGTG
>JAQXNU010000039.1 GCA_029098165.1 Clostridiales bacterium | reverse complement strand
GGCATTTGTTCCCTTAGTTAAATGGATATAACGGGCCCCTCCTAAGGGTCTATTGTAGGTTCGATTCCTATAGGGAACGCTCATTTTAAGCAGTAATGACTAGAAAATCATTGCTGCTTTTTTCATGCAAAAACAGCATTTTCGATGACAAATTTGTCAGCGAAATGTGTCATGGAGAACTGATTTTGTCAGCGAAAATGATTTCTTGTCATCAATCCATATTTTTTGATACTGTCAGCCGTAGGGATTATGTACAAAGTAGGATGAGGTTTGGGCTGTAAAAGTAAGAAATGATGGAAAGTAAAACACTATAGTCTTGCCGATAAAAGGCCTGTCGGATAAGTCCGTTCAGATTAGATGAAAAAAATCTATTCTGGACGGGCTTTTTTGCGTGAGCGAGTGTGTTCAGGGAAAGGAAGTTGCCTATGGCAGAAAAGAAAGAATTAGCTGTAACAGAGGAAAAGATCGTTGAGATCGAAATGGAGAGACTGAGATCTTTTGAAAATCATCCATTTAAGGTCAAGGCAGACAGTCAGATGATTGAGTTACAGGAAAGCGTGAAAAAGTATGGGATTCTTAATCCTCTGATTGTAAGACCGAGAAAAGATGGTACCTATGAAATCATATCAGGACACAGAAGAAAATTTGCTGCTGAGAAGATTGGGTATCGGAAGGTGCCAGTGATCATCAGGGTACTTAAGGATGACGATGCAGTAGTATCAATGGTTGATTCCAATTTACAGCGAGAAATGATCAGCCCCAGTGAAAAGGCATTTGCTTACAAGATGAAGTACGAAGTAATCAAAAGAAGAGCTGGGAGAAGAAATTGTGGTCAGGTGGACCACAATTTAGGTAAGAAGAGCATTGAGCTGATTGGCGAAGAATGTGGAGACAGTCCAAAGCAGGTTCAGAGGTATATCAAGATAACAGATCTGATACCGGAGATGCTTGAAAAGGTAGATGACGGAAGCATGGGATTTACGCCTGCTGTACAACTGTCGTACCTGAATAAGAAGGAACAGAAGGAAATGTCGGAAGCAATGGAGTTTGCACGGTGTACGCCTTCATTATCACAAGCACTTCAGATAAAGAAGCTTAGTACGGAAGGAAAACTGACGGTACAGGATATGGAAGATATTCTAAGTGAAATCAAATAGAAGGACATTGACCGTGTTGTATTTCAGAATGAGCAGCTTCACAGATTCTTTCCTACCAGCTATATAGCGGAGCAGATGAGGCGGGAAATACTCGAAATGCTAAAAATGAACATGAACAAATATTAGGATCAATAAAGGAGAAAAAGCTTATGTGTAAGGTAATTGCAGTATTAAATCAAAAAGGCGGCGTATCTTCCGGTGAAAGGTTTACAGCAGTTGATTAAGACAATCAGCAGAGTAAGGAAGCAGCTGAATCCAAAACTTAAGATTGAAGGAATACTTCTTACAATGGTTGATAACCGTACCAATTATGCCAGGGATATCTCATTGATGGTATACGATACCTATTCAACGAACATCAAGGTGTTTGCAACAGAGATACCTACCTTTGATACAATATTGCACATCTGAAAATACTAGGAAATTAAAAGACTTATGACACATCACCCTAAATAATAACTAATGAAAGCAGAAGTGGCGGGATTGCTCCCGCCATTTCCTAGATAGAAAACTTTTTTACTTCCTCCTGTGTAAGCTCGACCAGCTTCTTTTCACATCTCTTTGCATATCTTGATAATTCAAGCAAATTCACGTAGCAAGATGGTGTATTAACATATGGATTTGGCTGTTCAAAGTAGCTCTGAGCCGGAATCTGATTTTCCATGAATTTTCTAACTGCCAAATTCATGCTTGTTGTTATGTGGAGCAGTACAAGCCCAATGAAGATAAGCAGCGTGGGAGTCCTTGTCATTTCTGACACCTACCAAGCCTTGGATGGTATTATCATCCTTAAGGGTAAGAGCATAGACTTCAACATTATTTGGTATCTCGTTCCAGTTAATTTGCCAACCATTGGACTTCTGGAATTTCTTAAGGTAAGTACGGCTTTCGATTTTGAATACGACAGTTTCCTTGATATCGCCTGTCACTGTGTATTTTAGACAGGGAAAGATTTCATCTATCCAAATGTCTATACAGCCTTGTTCAATTGATGTTATGTAATCAACCCTTAAATAATTATTTTTATTGGACTATTGTTTTTTCTTTACTACAAATCCAAGGAGGAAACCTGTACAAAATCCTAAAAGATGAATTACGAAAGTACATATTCCCAAAAAGTTTGATAATACAAAGTAATATAGCAGAAAATGAAATCCTTTTTGAGTTTTGTATTCATTCCATATAGTTCTATTTCGAATTAACCAATTCGCAAGAACTCCGAGGCAAGCAAATATTGCCGGAGAAGCCCCATAGTTAAAACTATTTGGATAAAAAACAAATATTGTAATACCTGCAATAATTAATCCAATATGATAAACAAGTACTAATTGTATAATACCAATTCTCTTTTCAAGATATATTCCAACATACCATAGTCCGAAAACATTAGCCAATAAGTGCCATATAGCAGTTTGAGTATATCCATATGTTATGAGTCGGTATAACTGAGAATCATTAAATACAGTTTTGTATGATTCGCCAAGGTAGTCAATTATGTTACCGCCACCGGATAATAGAATCCACAATAAATTGTACTCACTTGATAAAATCAAATTCACCAAGAATATAATGCACATAACGATTATCGCTACATGTCGAAAACTATATGTTTTAGTTGCTATTTTCATTATTTATTTCCCCTCAAGAAACAAAGGTATCTTTATCTATTTATTTTTTACCACATTTCCACTATTTTCTCAATTGCTAAATGAAATACGTTTGTGTCAACAGTTAGTTGGCAACTTATCTTTTTAGTTTTTCTCCGATGCAATACGGCACTCATTAACAACTACATTATTCCGACCATTGGCGATGTCAGACTGTTTGACATAAGTAATCACTTTATGGAAAAGAATCCGGCAATTGATGCGACAGTTCCAAAATATAAGAAAAAGGAAAGAGAGATATGGACACCTGAAATGCTCATGCAGGCTTTGGATGCCTGTGAGAATAAATGGCTGAGAGTTGCGTTTCATCTTGTCTTTACTGCGACCCTCAGAATAGGAGAATTACTGGGGCTGAACTGGGACTGTGTGGACATATCGGAGGAGGCAATTGAAAAAAACGGTCGTATATCATTATAAATAAAGAAGTGGTACGAGTATTAAAGAAGGCTGTTGAGGAACTGGATGAAAAAGACATTATTCTAACCTTTCCATCTACAATGAAAGTTAACAAAACAGTACGAGTGTTGAAAACCCCAAAGACAGAGAGCAGCGTGCGAAAAGTGTTTATTCCAAGATCGGTTGCTTTATGTCTGAAGGAATTAAAGCAGGAACAGGATGAATTGATCGATGCGTTAGGTGGGGAATATCATAATTATAATCCTGAAATGGCAGTACTACTTACTTCCCTGGCCAAGACAATGAAAGTATAATATATATAGAAGAAATAGCGATTTTGTAAAGGGAGACCGGAAGTAATATCGCTATTTTTGTGTATGAGATAATGTGAGTAAAAATAAGTCAATGAGGGTCAAAAAAACATCGACATCCGACCATGAACACGCTATAATATAGGTAATCTAATAGGAATATTGAGCTATCATTGCTGAACAGTTCAAAGAGAATGGTAGCCATATCAGAGAAATCGATGGAACTCAAAGGTTAGCCCCTTTTGTTTGCATTTCTAACAACCTGCTAACAGAACTTGATTTTTAGAGAGTAATTTCTATTAACTTAGATTGACATAGAATTACAGGAAAGTCAGTAAAATCAATGCTTTCCTTGACTTCGATTTACATTCCTTGACAGGGAGTTATATACCCCTCCGTCGCTCCTAAGGGCTAGTTGCAGGTTCGATTCCTGCTGGGGTGTTATTTTTAGTAATGTACTTATAAGCCAAAAGTAAGGAAGTAGTCATATGAGAAATAAAAGAACAAAAGCACTCTATATTCTATTCTTTATTGCAGCAGTATTCTTTGCAGCATTTGTATTAGCTGAGTTCAGAGGTGACTATATTGCTATTGCATTAGCTGGAATTGTTATGTTAATTGCGGCTTATTTGTTAGTAGATAAGATTGAACGGGATATATATGAACGTTATGAAATCGATAAAAAAGATATTAATGATAAGCTCGATGAAAACTCTCAAGAAATAATTATTAATGGTAATAAAATTGACCGATTACAAGAGGCAATTTTAAATGCATCTTTACATGGGTTAACGGATCCACAACAAAAGATAACAGAGTTATCGAATAATTTAGCTGAAGTTGAACAGGCATTATTACAGCGTCAGAATGAGTTATTAAATCATAAAATTCCTTCCGATTATAGCAAGCAGTTGGAGAATATACTGCAAGCACAAAGAGAGAATGTGGTTCTGCTAAAGACAGGTTTTAAAGCATTAATCCAATTTAGTAAGGAGAATGCTAGACAAGTCGCATTAAACACAAATGAAAATACAGAAAAAGTATTAAATGAATTAAGTGATACGGTTCATAGATTATCAGAAGAGTTACCAAAAT
>JAQXNU010000038.1 GCA_029098165.1 Clostridiales bacterium | reverse complement strand
ATTCAGGCATCTACCAGCGTACAAGAAGAAAAAGTAGTATCTATAGAAAATGTGAATAGTAATATTGAACAGTTTGTAGAAGATACGAATGCTATTGATGGCAAGGTAGTGGATTTAGTAGATAAACGAAAAGATGATTTCTATGAACAGTACAATTATTTAAAGCCAGAGTGTGAAAAGAGTAATTGGGAAAAGTTTTGCGACGATCTAGAAGATATTGGTGAGTGGTGCAAAGAGCACTGGAAAGAGATTCTAAAAGTAGTAGCTATTATAGTAATAGCAATTGTAGTTGTGGCTACAGGGGATTCGCAGCACTATTACCATTATTAGCAGCGGCTCTAAAAGGAGCCTTAATAGGAGCTGCAATCGGTGGTATCATAGGTGGAATATCTAATATGCTGCAAGGTGGTTCTTTCTTTGCTGGATTTTTAAAGGGAGCAATCGAAGGTGCAATTGATGGAGCTTTGTTTGGAGAGATTGGTGTGGTTGGGTAATTGCTTGGGTTTGATATGCTCTATTTGGTGGTTGGTGTATTTGATCCGAAGAATCCAATATGTTTTGTCGCAGGAACTATGGTTTTAACTGTTACAGGATTGAGAGCTATTGAAACCATAAAAGCAGGAGAAAAAGTCATAGCAACAAATCCTAAGACCAATCAGACCGAAGAAAAAACAGTAGTTGAAACATATATAAATCAAACGGAGTGTATTGTACATTTACGTATTAAGAATGAGGTCATCGATACAACTAAGAACCATCCATTTTATGTGAAGGGTAAAGGCTTTATCGTAGCTTGTGATCTTACTAAGGGTGACGAAATCATGAATTCGTCTGGTGGAAGTTATCCGGTAGAACAAATTGAGTTTGAAGAAAAGGAAGAAATATCTGTTGAATAATACAATATATTGGTATAATATAGTTTTAGTCTGTTATCGATATTCCTATCGATAAGAATTCTGAGTATAGGAATTCTCCAAGTGGATGCATACTTTGGAGCTGTAAATAATTAATTAGAGGAGAGAAGGATATGAAAAGATTTCAATTCGGCTTGCAGGCAAAGAGAGGAATTCGAAATATTGTCTCAGTTGCATTAGTATTTTCCTTGGCATTTGGCTTTAGTGGTTGTAATAAAACAACTAAGCCAAATGATGCAACAGAAACTACGACGGTGAGAGAATTTTCGAAGTTAGAAAGTCAGACGGTAGATGCTTCGAAGTTAACCTTTCATGATTATTCTACAATGATATTTAAGGAAGATATACTGACAAGCAGAGAGATGTACATACAATTAATTCAAGATCCCAAAGATTTTGGATTACAGGACAAAAACGTAACACCATCCCGATTGACATTCGAGGATTTTCAGCATGAGATTCAGGTAAGTAAGGACCGTTTAGCAGTCCTTGAACAATTAGATGTGAGTAAACTGAACCAGATGGAAAAGGTGGAATATGAACTGTTAAAAGATGAACTGGAACGTCAAATCAGTTTGGAGGACTGCTATTATTATCAAGAACCATTGTCGCCACTGAATGGAGCTCAGGTTGCAATATCCTCTAATTTGACTTTATGTGCTGAGCGTTTCTTTGAGAATATGAAAGAAAATAACGAGCAGACGGCTAAGAAATTGGACGAGTACTTTTTAATGTATGAAGATTATGGACAATACCTTCAAGATGTTGCAGTATTTGAAAGAGAAAAGATAAAACTAGGTTTGGGAATGAAAAAAAATCATGCAGAAGAAGTAATTGCAATGATTAAAAAGATTACGGATTCGGATGCAGCAGATTTTACCTCCGAAATCATTGCACAGATACAAAAGGCAGATTTTTTTACAGTGGAAGAAAAGGCAACTTTATCGGATAAAGCAATCCAACTTGCAAAAGAACAGATCATTCCAGGGTTTCGGGCAATTGAAAAAGAGTTGGAAAAGATAACAGATCAAACAGAATGTTTTACTAATTTCTCAACGACAGAGGAAGGAAAGAAGTATTATCGAGCTTTACTTAAGAAATCAATCAGTTGTAATGATACGCCAGAACAAGTTCAAGCAGCATTAAAGGAATCATTTACTTCTATTAGTGCAGAGTTTACTGAACTTTATCAAGCAGACCCAAATCTTTTATCGGTTTTGATGCAGCCGCTTAGTCAATGGACGAATACGGACGAGCTGATTCATAACCTGGTTGAAAAGAGTAAGGATGATTTTCCGGATATCGATTACACTTTTGATACAAAGACCATGCCACAGGAGTTAAATGGTGTCTATGGAGGATTATTCTTCCCACCAGCGATTGATACGACTGTGGCTGACCACTACATCTATCTTGGAAGTTTGTATAAAGAGGCTACTCCTCAGTATATTCAGATAATCGCACATGAAGGAGCACCAGGACACCTCTATCAGCATGAGTATATGGAAACACAAAACTTATCGCCGCTTTATTATCGTTTGTATTATCAATTAACCGGATATCTAGAGGGATGGACTACTTATATTGAACAGTTTGGCTATGAGTATGCCGGATATACGAAAGAACAGGCGAGAGCTTTAGAAATCAGTCGTTTAATGGATATGTATATTGCAAGTTATGTGGATATCAGTACAAATTATTTTGGATGGGATGATGATAAGGTAATACAGGAAGTTAAGAGTATAGTTCCACTGGATGATAACACAATTAAGTCCATCATTGATCAGACACAAAAGGCCCCAACACTATTTCAATCGTATGCTATGGGTAATATTAAAATGAACCAGTTAAAACAGGCACTCGAGGAAAAGAGGAATACAACTTTAACTCCGAAAGAATTCCATGAGTTATATTATAGTGTACCACCAGCAACCTATGATATTTTATTCCGTGAACTTGGTTTATAAGAGAGGTAAGCTACTAAGATGAGTAGTAGAACTACCATAAAATACCTATTGAAATATGCTATCATTTTCCATAGAATATAGCTGTACTCTGTAACTTCAATCTGAATCCCATGGATTGACCAACTTGGCAGGAATTTCGCTTGTCGAAGATTTTCTGCTGTTAGTCAGTACCAGAAATGAGGAAAGGAAATGAACATAGTTGCCTGATATGTAAACAACATAATGCGCCCCGAGTTACTAGGGATACAGGGTACCTGCGCAAAAGATAGGTCTTCCATTCAAAAGATGGAGGACCTATTTTTATTGGATAGAAAATTTGTAGGATGGAATAAAAAACCTCGATTTGTGGAGAAATGCATTCATATATTACTAGTAGAAAAAAGAGAACAGTTAGGCTATAATATGTAATAGATTTAGCTTGGAATATAGAAAGGAAGTTAATTATGTTTCGTGATAAAACCAAAGTAATAACCATTGGAAATAAAGTGATTGGAGGGGGAAATCCAATCCTGATCCAGTCCATGACAAATACAAAAACAGAAGATGTAAAAGCAACCGTTGCACAGATTTTAGAGTTAGAAAAAGCAGGCTGTGATATCATTCGTTGTGCAGTACCAACGATGGAGGCAGCGGCAGCATTAAGAGAGATTAAAAAACAGATACACATCTCATTAGTTGCAGATATTCATTTTGACTATCGTTTGGCGATCGCGGCAATGGAAAGTGGTGCGGATAAGATTCGTATCAATCCTGGAAATATTGGTGATGATGAGCGCTTAAAAGCAGTCGTCGATGTAGCAAAGGAGCGTAACATTCCAATCCGTGTGGGTGTAAATTCAGGGTCCTTGGAAAAGAATATAGTGGCAAAGTATGGTCATGTAACTGCAGAAGGAATCGTAGAAAGTGCGCTTGATAAGGTTCATATGATTGAAAAATTAGGCTATGACAATTTAGTCATCAGCATTAAATCTTCGGATGTTATGATGAGTGTGAAAGCTCATGAATTAATTGCAAAACAGACCAACTATCCACTTCATGTCGGCATTACGGAATCTGGTTCCATCGTGGCTGGAAATATCAAGTCTTCTATCGGTTTAGGTCTAATCTTAAATCAGGGCATAGGCGATACCATCCGTGTCTCCTTAACGGATCGTCCAATTGAAGAAGTTCGTTCTGCTAAGTTAATCCTTAAGACATTAGGATTACGTAAAGGTGGCGTTGAGGTTGTTTCTTGCCCAACTTGTGGTAGAACTCAGATTGATTTGATCGGACTTGCTCAAAAAGTAGAGAAATTAGTAGAATCCTATGATTTGGATATCAAAGTAGCAGTTATGGGCTGTGCTGTCAATGGACCAGGAGAAGCAAAAGAAGCAGACTTGGGTGTTGCAGGCGGTAAAGGGGTTGGATGTATCATTAAAAAGGGAGAAATCATCCGTACCGTACCAGAAGATCAGTTGTTAGATGAATTCGTAAAAGAGTTAGAAACCTTTAAATAGTTTGTTTTACATTGGAAAGGGAAACCTGTCTCAAAGAAGGACGACAGGTGGAGGATAAAATATGTTGTTTTTTGAAGTGTTTGATACACTGAATGTAAGCGATGAATTAAATGAACTATTTCGAGATATCAAAGTGCTCAAAGTGACAATCTCGAAGACAACAGGTCACGTTCTTGTTTATATCGAAAGTACTCATTTATTGTCAAGAAAGCAAATAAAGAGCATGGAATTTCAACTACAAAAGCAACTATTTAATTCAGGAAAAAATGCAGTTGCAATTGTAGAACGATATGACCTTTCAGCACAATATACGGAAGAAAACCTTTGGGAGATGCATCAGGAAAGTATTTACGAGGAATTAATGGAAGAAAGTGTTATGAATTATAATATCTTGCGTTCCGCTAGCGTTAGCTTTGCTACGAATTCCATGATACTTAGGATGGAGAATACCTTTCTGAATCAGACAAAGGGGGAGAAAATCCGTAATTTCTTAGAGTCGATGTTTCGGGAACGTTACGGCTTTGATCTTCAGGTAAAGTTTGATTTCTATGAACGAGAACTTACGAACGAGGATGAAGAAGATCCGGAAGAACCAAGACGTTACAATGAAGAGATGAGAAGACGCCGTCAGGAAGAGATGGCAGAAGAAAAACGAGAATCCCAAGGCGCTGATCAAGCAAAACCTCAGTCTGACGTTGAGAAGAAACCAGCGTCGAAGGATAAAAAGAAGGAAGAGAAGAAAGAGAAGAAGCCAGCGTTCGAGAAGAAATATACAGCTCCAAAGAAATTACCAGACGATCCAGATATCATCTATGGACGTCCATTCGATGGGGAATCCATTCCGATTAGTGAAATTCAGGATGAGATCGGTGAAGTAATCATTCGTGGTCGAATTGAAAGTTATGAAGACCGTGAGATTCGAAATGAGAAATTCTTGGTTAGCTTTGCCATTACTGACTTTACCGATACGATTGCAATCAAACTGTTTGTGAAAAAAGAGCAGATGGATGATATTAAAAAGGAATTAAAGGCTGGAAAGTTTGTAAAATTAAAGGGTATGGCTCTTTATGATAAATTTGATCATGAGATCACAATTTCTTCCGTGGTTGGTGTAAAGAGAATTCCTAGTTTTATTACAAAACGTGTCGATACATCTGAGATGAAGCGTGTCGAATTGCATGCACATACGGTAATGAGTGATATGGATGCCGTTGTAGATGCAAAAACATTAGTAAAAACGGCTTTTGAGTGGGGACACCCAGCAGTTGCTATCACAGATCATGGTGTAGTTCAGTCCTTCCCAGAAGCAAACCATGCGTTAAATCCGAAAGATTATAAAGACGATGAAGAGAAGATGGCGCGCTGCAAAGCATTTAAGATCATCTATGGTATGGAAGCATATCTAGTTGATGATATGAAGCACACCGTTCAAAACGATCAAGGGCAGAAGGTATCCGATGCCTGTGTTGTATTTGACTTAGAGACTACTGGTTTTAGTTCTGTAACAAATAAGATCATTGAAATTGGTGCGGTTAAAATTCAGAATGGTGAGATCGTCGATCGTTTCTCAGAATTTGTGAACCCAGAAGTTCCAATCCCATTTCAGATTACAAAGTTAACTTCGATCACCGATGATATGGTAATGGAAGCCCCGACGATCGAAGTAATCCTACCTAAGTTTTTAGAGTTCTGTGAAGGATGTTATTTGGTCGCTCACAATGCTGCATTCGATGTTGGATTTGTTTCGAAAAAGTGTGAACAACAAGGATTGCCATTTAACAAGACTTATGTGGATACCGTAGGATTAGCACGTTCTTTGATGAATGGATTAAATAACTTTAAGCTAGATACGGTAGCAAAAGCATTAAATATCTCTTTGGAAAATCACCATCGTGCGGTAGATGATGCAGAGTGTACTGCAGAAATTTACTTAAAGTTTATGCAGATGCTCGAAGGAAAAGAAATTGAGACATTAGCAAAAATCAACGAAGAAGAAAAGGCTAGTCCGGAAGCAATCAAGAAGATGCCAACGTATCATTGCATTCTTCTTTGTAAGAATGATATTGGGCGTGTTAACTTATATCGAATGGTTAGTTACTCTCATATTGATTACTTTGCAAGACGTCCTCGTATTCCAAAGTCAGTCTTAATGAAATATCGAGAAGGACTTTTAGTTGGTTCTGCTTGTGAGGCTGGGGAACTTTATCAAGCGTTCTTACGTCATGAAGGTCCAGCAGAAATTGCACGTTTAGCAAACTTTTATGATTACTATGAAATTCAGCCACTGGGAAATAACCAATTTATGATCGATAGTGATCGATATGATATTCAATCCAAAGAGGATCTGATGGATATTAATAAAAAGATCTGTGACCTTGGAGAAGAATACAATAAACTTGTTGTTGCAACCTGTGATGTGCATTTCTTAAATCCAGAGGATGAAGTATACCGTCGAATCATTATGTCAGCAAAAGGGTTCTCGGATGCGGATTCCCAACCACCATTATATCTTCGAACGACAGAAGAGATGCTAGAGGAATTTAAGTATTTAGGAAAAGAAAAAGCAATGGAGGTTGTTGTAACCAATACAAATAAGATCAGTGATATGATTGAGAAGATCTCCCCAGTCCGTCCGGATAAATGTCCACCAGTCATTGAAAACTCGGATGTAACCCTTCGAACGATCTGTTATGAGAAGGCACACTCGATGTACGGAGAACATTTGCCTCAGATTGTACAGGATCGATTAGAGCATGAGTTAAAGTCCATTATCTCCAATGGGTTCGCCGTAATGTATATCATTGCTCAGAAACTTGTGTGGAAGTCTAATGAGGATGGATACCTCGTAGGTTCCCGAGGCTCTGTAGGATCGTCTTTTGTTGCAACCATGTCAGGTATTACGGAGGTTAACCCTCTGCCAGCACATTATTATTGTAAGAACTGTCACTTTACGGATTTTGACTCGGAGGAAGTCAAAGAATATATCGCAAGTTCTGGTTGCGATATGCCAGATAGAAAATGTCCAGTCTGTGGAGAATGGTTAGTGAAAGATGGACACAATATCCCATTCGAAACTTTCCTGGGATTTAATGGGGATAAGGAGCCGGATATCGATCTCAACTTCTCA
>JAQXNU010000037.1 GCA_029098165.1 Clostridiales bacterium | reverse complement strand
AGCCAAATAAACCCACCCCAAGGGGTATTTGGTTTTGACTTAACTATATAATGCACTTTCTTTGTGTCAAATATATGTCATGGAATTGTCATAATTGGACTTTTTTCTGTAATACTTAATTAAGTTGTAAAATCATACCACAATACTGTTTCAAACGCGCTTATTTTCTACATTCTACCATCTATTTACCATTCCAAAAAAACGTATTTCTTCCTTATTTATATATGTCACAATTTGCGAAATTATTAGGGTAAAGTATCCTTTAATAAATATTTTAAATAAACCTCTAAATGTATCACCGATCGAATATAAAATAGCTCTACATCCAGTAATAGAGTTTAATTCATAGAATCACACTCCAACACTTGACATAGAGCTAGCTAAAAAATAAGGGATTGTGTGTAAAAACTGCAAAAAGAATAACAAACAAAGAGTCAGGGAATCACATTAGAATTTGGTTAAGTCCGTCCGCAAGGGAAAGGCAGCCAAATTCTAATGTGATTCCCCGACTCGCTAGTTCATCTTTATTGTAGTTTTCTCACAGCCCCTTATTTTTATCCACTGCTACAATCTGACCACCATACTATTTTAAATCTAATATCTTTTCTACTGTTGCCTGCATCTGATCCTTTTCACATACTGTTTTATGTAAAACCGGAGCGGTACGAATTTCGTCCACTGCCTTTGGAACAGGAACTTTGGATACTTTGCTTAATTCATCTGCAATTTCAAAGTCATCCATCGTATCATTACCTTTTTGAAGTGCATCCATAACACTTCTTCCGAATTTGAAAGGACTTGCAGTCGATACGATTAATGTCTTTGTAGTATCTCTGCTAGCTGCTTTATAGTCATAATATACGCTTGCTGCAACTCCAGTGTGCGTATCTATTACATAGTCTGCATCATCGAAAACTCTCTTAATTGCTTTCGCTGTTTCTGTCTCTGTTGCATAGCCACCAATAAAGTCTTTTAAACCATTTTTCATCTCTGGTGTAATCTCATAACATCCGTTATCAGCTAGTGACTTCATTAACTTACTATTAATTTCGGCATTCTGACCAGCAATCGTATAAATCAGACGTTCCAGATTACTAGAGATCAAGATATCCATAGAAGGAGAATTTGTTAATATAAATTCACGATTCTTATCATACTTTCCAGTTGTAAAGAAATCATATAATACTTTGTTCTCATTCGAAGCACAGATCAGCTTTTTAATTGGAACGCCAAGTGCTTTTGCATAGTATGCCGCAAGAATATTACCAAAGTTACCTGTTGGTACTACAACATTAATTTCTTCGCCTTTTTTTATCTCTTGGTTATGTAATAAACGACAGTAAGAATAAACATAATAAACTACCTGAGGAACGAGACGGCCGATATTGATTGAGTTTGCGGAAGAGAAACAATATCCATTGTCGCTCATCTTTTTTGCCAGTTCCTTGTTATTAAACATTGCTTTTACACCAGATTGTGCATCGTCAAAATTACCACGGATTCCGATTACAGATGTATTGGCTCCCTTTTGTGTTACCATCTGTTTTTCCTGAATTGGGCTGACGCCATCCTTAGGATAAAATACTATGATCTTAGTTCCTGGCACATCTGCAAATCCTGCAAGAGCAGCTTTACCTGTATCTCCGGAAGTTGCAGTTAAGATAACAATCTCATCCTTAATATTGTTTTTCTTTGCCGCAGTTGTTAAAAGATGTGGTAATATTGAGAGAGCCATATCTTTGAACGCTATTGTTGAGCCATGAAATAATTCTAAGTAATAAACCCCATCTGCTTTTTTAATTGGAGCGATCTCTTTTGTATCAAACTTATCATCGTAAGCGGCATTAATACACGCTTTTAATTCATCTTCTGAAAAATCGGTAAAGAATAACTTCATTACTTCAAAAGCAACCTTTTGATAATCCATTGTTGCCATTACTTCAAGACTGATATCAAGTTTTGGAAGTTCCTTCGGTACGAATAAACCACCATTAGAAGCCAATCCTTTTAAGATTGCCTGGGATGCCGTCACCACTTCATTCGCATCTCTTGTGCTTTGGTATAATAGATTCATAGTGATTCTCTCCTTTTATGTAAATTATTAAATCCCCACTCACTCCCAATCATAATCGTTAGTAAAGTGTGATAACTTCTCAAACAATGAGAATGACATAACTCCATTCAAGATTACTTAACACTGTTTTTCATGGTATTATATCACTTCTTATCCTTGCATTCAAGTTAAAAAGCTGTTTCAATAAGTTTTCCCTATGAAACAGCTTATGATTATTTGTTGGCATAAAACTCATGACACCCATATTGAACAACTTTTCGCAATGATTGATCAAACCAGTTTGCCTTTTTCTGAGAAGTAAGCTTACGTGCAAAGAAATATAAGGCACCATTTGAATAATCCTCACCGGAAAGAGCTCGATTTACTGCCTCTTTTGTGGATTTCGTAACTTTAACGCTGTAATAACGTCCATCCTTTGTTGGAGAGAACTGATAGGATGAACCAACTTTTTGGAATACAACATCTGTAACATTATTCGGGAACTCTGAACTATTTACTCGATTAAGAACTACATTAGCAACTAATATCTTACCGTAAATATCCTCGCCTGTCGCCTCTGCTTCTACAATACGGTATAAAACTTTTAATTCATCCTCTGATAATGATTTGATCATCTTTTTATTCGTTACAAGTTTTAAATTAGCTGGAACAGAACGATCTGTTTTAGCTAATGTTTCTTCCGCGTCCTGTTTTTTGTCTGTCGTTTTCTTATTTTCTGTTTTTTTATCTTTATGGTTTCTATTAACTTCAGCTGAAACTTGCTTTGAATCTTCTTCGGCAGGATTAACTGTCAACTCCATATCCGAAGCTTTGTCATATTGTTGTGCTGTAAGAATAGCCATCGAAGCAATAACACTGTTATAATGAGTCACTGCTGGACTGATTGATAATTGACCAAAAGGATATATATCATTATATATACCTAATTCTTGTTTGGATGCCATATCTTCAGTCGTAGTTGTATGATCTAGTAATATTTTATGGTCAGGGCTGTTCAAAGCATACTCTTTGATATCAGAGATAATACTCTCCGATGTATTTGTTTCTCCAAAAATTCTGTCCGACTCTTCATAAGTTGCTGCATTCGCTTTAACTTCATTAGGATTAACTTCAAAGCCAGCCAGATTTCCAAAATAAAAGACAAGAATTATCGCCGATAATGCATATGCTGTAGCTGCCATATGTCGGTTGTACCTTTTTATCATTTTTTTAGCAATGTTTCTTGCATTGTCTTTTATCAGGCGAAGAAACGAGCGTATCTTTAACATACTGCTTTCCTCTTTCTTTCTATCTTCGTTGTTTACTGATTTCGACATCTATGATAAATCAAAACGAAGTAAGTATTATGGGCTCCGTTTTGCATGGATTGAATTATAACACCCCTTTTTTTCGTGTCAAGCTAAGAAATAGATTTTCGGCACATAACTCCATAAGAAAAATTTTTCCGTTTCAAAAAAGTGTACACATTGTCCAATTTTGTCCTGTTACTATCCAACTATTTTATGCACTGTGTATAGTGTTTCTTCTTCTTCATAGCTCAACTTTGTTGAGTATTTTATGCATAATTTATGTATAATATACATTTTTCCGTATATGAAATAAGTTCTATTCTTGTAGAACGCCTTATTCTACAAGCTTTTACTTTTTTTGGTCTCTAAAAAAAATGTGTTTTTATGTATTTTTCTTATAAGTATTGTCGCTATTGATGTTATTTAGCGTAAGCTGTCTTGCAATTTCATTTTTTTTACGATATATTTATATCAAAGTATAAATAAACATAATACACGAAGGAGTAATGAAATGCCGCTACCCGGAGTCTTTAAGGCAGCAAAAAAGGACGGTACCATCTATTACCGGTCCTCAATCACATATTTAAACAAACATATTAGTCTTGGCAGTTATGAAACTGAAGTATTGGCTCATCATGCTTATACAAGTGCAATCGAGCTTTTACATAAAAAAAATGAACACCCATCGATCAATGATATCCCTCATATAGATGACTACCTTTCAACAAATCCTGGAATCCCTTTTGATAAATGGATCATGCTGATCAATTTAAGAGATAGCGGTATCTATTGCCGAAATCCGATTTACCTGCAGGAAAATTACTTTCTGTACTATTTGAATGAATCTCTTGTGTTAAAATTTGATACAGATGATTTGTTTTATTATATGAAGCATCGAATCATGCAACGCGGAGGTCATCTTTTTGTTTCAGATTATGGTATGCAGGTAAATATACTCTCCCGATATGGAATAAAAAATTTTGGTGT
>JAQXNU010000036.1 GCA_029098165.1 Clostridiales bacterium | reverse complement strand
ATTCAATGCTTCAAATCGAGCATTGCGTATGTTATCTGATAGTGGGATTTTACGTTCAGATGAGTTAAATAAAACTGCGAAAGTTTTACGTGCAGCAGCACTCACTTATGTGGCAGCTGCAGCAGCTTCGATTCTTCAGCTTTTCCGACTGATCTTGCTATTTGGAAATCGCAGAAGAAACGACTAAAGTTACATCTAAAGCTATATGGAGGATAAGAATGAACGCAAGGGAAATTGCGCTTAGTATGTTAGTGGACATATTGGAGGAGAAGAAATTAAGTCATCTTGTGATCAACGACGGGTTGAAGAAGGCAGCGGAATTGGAGAAACAAGATCGTGCGTTTATTTCTCGACTGGTAACAGGATGTGTGGAATTTAAGATTACACTAGATTATGACATCGATCGCTTTTCAAAAGTAAAAGTAGCAAAAATGAAGCCATTGATTCGTAATATTTTGCGAATGGGTGTGTATCAGTTAAAATATATGACACAGATTCCAGATTCTGCGGTTTGTAATGAAGCAGTGAAGCTGGCAAAGAAGCGTGGTCTTGCTGGATTGTCTGGATTCGTCAATGGAATTCTCCGTGCTATGGTTCGTCAGAAAGATGTGCTCATGAGCATGCCAGAGAAAATGAAGGAAGCAGATCTATTAAGCTATGAGTTTTCAACTCCGTTATGGCTCGTGAATTTCTGGAAAAAGAGATTTGGAATTGAGAATACAAGAAAGATCTTAGAGTCATATCGTGCAGAGAAAGAAACAACCATTCGCTGTGATCTGAATAAAGTATCGGTAGAAAAACTAAAAGAAATTTTAGTTAATGAAGGCGTTGAAGTGGAAGGTGGTCACATATTACCAGAAGCTCTTCGTATTAAGAATTACGATTCTCTAGAACGTCTTGCAAGCTTTGCACAAGGGCTATATACTGTTCAGGATGAGAGTTCTATGCTGGTTGGCAAGATTGCTGGTGTCAAAGACAATGATCAGATTATCGATGTATGTGCTGCGCCTGGTGGTAAATCGATTCATGTCGCACAGTTATTACATGGGACTGGTCACGTTCGTTCCTTTGATAAGACACAGCGAAAAGCGGATCTAATTGCTGAGAATGCATCACGACTTGGCATTAAAAACTTGACAGCGAAAGTTTCGGATGCTTTGATACCAAATGAAGAATTAAAAGAAAGCGCAGATGTCGTGATTGCGGATCTTCCGTGTTCCGGTCTTGGTGTCATTGGAAAAAAACCTGACATCAAGTATAATATGACATGGGACGCTATGAAAGAACTGGCACAGTTACAAAAAGATATATTAAAAGTTGTTACAAGTTATGTAAAACCAGGGAAAATACTGATTTATAGCACTTGTACGATTAATCCGATGGAGAATGAAGAAAATGTGGAATTCCTTAAAACATTAGGTTTTGAGTTAGAAGACCTAAATCCATATTTGCCAGAGAAGATGTGGTCTGAAACTACGAAGGCGGGATATCTTCAAGTACTTCCTTATCAATGGAATACCGATGGATTCTTTATCGCTAGACTTAGAAAGAGGTAAGACTTTGAAAATTGACATTAAATCTTTATCATTTAAGGAACTAGAAGAGGAATTATTAAAGCTTGGAGAGAAGAAGTTCCGTGCAGCACAAATTTACGAGTGGATGCATGTGAAATTAGTTGAAAATTTTGATCAGATGACCAATCTTTCCATTGCATTAAGAGAAAAGTTAAAAGAGAATTTTGAACTGATCTGTCTGAAACAAGTAGAAAGGTTAGAGTCTAAGATTGATGGGACGAACAAGTTCCTTTTCGAATTAAACGACAACAACGTAATCGAAAGCGTATTGATGAGATATCATCATGGAAATTCTGTTTGTATCTCATCACAGGTTGGATGCCGCATGGGATGTCGATTCTGTGCATCGACCATCGGTGGCTTGACACGAAATCTTACAGCATCCGAGATGCTAGATGAAATTTACCGAATTCAGCACATTACTGGAGAACGAGTAAGTAATGTCGTTGTAATGGGAACTGGAGAACCGATGGACAATTACGATAATATCGTCAAATTCGTTCGTATGTTGTCAGATGAAAAGGGATTAAATATCTCCCAGCGTAATATTACTGTATCTACTTGTGGGCTTGCACCGAAAATCAGACAACTGGCGGACGAAGGATTGACAATTACTCTTGCATTATCCTTGCATGCTCCGAATGATGAAGATAGAAAGAAAATCATGCCAGTTGCAAACAGTTTTACTTTGGAAGAAGTTCTTTCTGCATGTGATTACTATTATGAAAAAACGAAACGTCGTATCAGTTTTGAGTATTCCTTAGTAAAGGGTGTGAACGACAGCGAAACTCAGGCAATGGAGCTCTACCACCTGATCAAGAGAAAAAATTGTCATGTGAATTTAATTCCTGTAAACCCTATAAAAGAGCGAGATTACAAGCGCTCGACTGGTGACAATATACAGAATTTCAAAAATATACTTGAAAAAAATAGAATAAATGTTACAATCAGAAGAGAAATGGGCTCAGATATTAATGCAGCCTGTGGACAATTACGTAAGAGTTATCAAGAAAGAATAACAGGTCAGGAGGTGAAGTAATCACATGAGAGCATACTCGGCTACGGATGTAGGCCAAAAGAGAGAAGTGAATCAAGATTATGTTTACTGTAATGAGAACCCAGTTGGTGCGCTCCCTAATTTATTGATCGTCGCTGATGGAATGGGTGGGCATAATGCTGGTGACTTCGCTTCTCGCTTTTGTGTGGAAGGATTAGTATCAGCCATACAAAATAGCTCCGAAAAAACTGTTATTGGATTGATAGAAAATGCAATAAATGATACAAATGAGAAACTAATTTTACAATCGAGGCAGCAAAGTGATTTAGAGGGTATGGGAACTACACTGGTGGTAGCAACCATACTTGAACATATTATGTATGTAGCCAATATTGGTGATAGTCGTTTGTACTTAATTAATGATGAAATCAAGCAGATCACAGTCGATCATTCTTTGGTAGAGGAAATGGTCAAAACGGGTGAATTAAAAAAAGAAGAAGCGAGATTTCATCCGAAAAAGAATATTATTACACGAGCAGTAGGAGCAAATGGTAAAGTCACGGCAGATTTCTTCGAAGTAGGTGTAAAAGAGGATGATATCATATTGTTATGTTCGGATGGACTGACAAATATGGTAGATGACTCTGAAATATTTAATATTGTTCAGCAGAACAAGGACAACCTCGATGTTGCAGTACAGCAATTGATTAATAAAGCAAATGAATGTGGTGGAAAGGATAACATAGCAATCGTTTTAGCAAGTGATATTTAATCAATTAGGTTTGAAAAGAGGAGAAAGGTTAAAAGGTATTAACATGATTAAACCCGGAATGTTTATCAGTGAAAGATATGAGATTATTGATAAAGTTGGTTCGGGCGGAATGGCTGATGTTTATAAAGCTAAGTGTCACCGCTTAAATCGCTATGTCGCAATCAAAATATTAAAACCCGAATATTCGAGTGATAAAAATTTTGTAGCTAAATTTCGCGGAGAAGCTCAGTCGGTAGCTGGTCTCTCTCATCCGAATGTTGTGAATGTGTATGATGTTGGTGAAGATGAAGGTCTTTATTACATTGTAATGGAACTTGTAGAAGGTATCACATTAAAGAGGTTCATCGAGCGTAAAGGCAGACTAGAAATCAAAGAAGCTGTTGGTATTGCAATCCAGATCGCTCAAGGTATGGAAGCTGCTCATGAGAATCATATTATTCATCGTGATATTAAACCACAGAATATTATTATTTCCAGAGATGGTAAAGTAAAAGTTACGGATTTTGGTATTGCAAAGGCTGTTTCTACAAATACTGTAACACAGAATGCAATCGGTTCCGTGCATTATCTGTCACCAGAACAAGCTCGTGGAGGATATAGCGATGAGAAAAGTGATATCTATTCCCTTGGTGTAACAATTTACGAGATGCTAAGTGGAGAAGTTCCTTTTGCAGGTGATAATAGCGTAAGTGTTGCTTTACTTCATATTCAGGGAGAAGCAACTCCGCTTCGTGAACTGAATCCAGATGTTCCAGTCAGCGTTGAAAAGATTGTTCAAAAATGTATGCAAAAGAAGCCAGAACGTAGATATTTAAGTGCAGCCGATCTGATTGCTGACTTAAAACGTTCCATTATCAATAAAGATGGAGATTATGTTGTGATCAGTAACGGTGTAGTAAGTGATTCACCAACGATTGCATTAACGGATGATGAGATGTCTCATATTAAGAGTGCAGCAAAAACTCCGATCACAACTTATGACAACTCCATTAAGGAACCAAATATGAGTAAAGTACCAAAAGAAAAAGAAGAAGAAGAGGAATTAGATACAGTCGATTCCAAAGTAGAAAAGGTGCTCTTGATCGGTATGATCGTAGCAGCAGTTTTACTTGGTGGAACCGTTCTGTTTATTGTTAGTAAATTCTTACACGTGTTACCAGAGCCGAATAAAGACGTAACACCAACGCCTATTGTTTCTGGTGAACTTACACCAACCCCAACGGTTGCAGTAGAACAAACAGGTGATGTTATCGTTCCAGATGTAGTAAACTTAACAAGAGACGAAGCGCGCGACGCATTACAAGCAGTATCTAAGACCTTCACAATCCTTTATGCACCAGAGGAAGAGTATGACGATACGATTCCAGCCGGAAGCATTATGAAACAGGATCCAGAAGCAAATACAGAAGTTGCTAATAATGCAACGATCACATTAACAATCAGTGCTGGTCCAGAAGCAATTCCATTGCCGGATGTTTATAATCGCTCTTATACTTTGGCGAAACAGCAGTTAGAAGAATTAGGTTTTGTCGTAAATGCTGTTTATGAAGAAAGCAATGATTTAGAAAAAGATATGGTTATTCGTACAGAACCAGCTCGTACTACAGACCCAACAAAACCAGTTTTAGCTCCGAAGGGATCTACCGTAACTGTAGTTGTAAGTTCCGGAGCCAATGTACAAACAGTAGCAGTTCCAGATATTAGCGGTATGACGGAAACAGAGGCAAAGGCTGAACTTGAAAAGTATGGTTTAGTATTAGGAGAAAAATCTTTCTTATATAGTACAAAATACGCTCAAGGTTTAGTATGCTTACAGTCTTATACAATTGGTCAGAGCGTTCCTGTTGGTACTAAAATCAATTATTCTGTAAGTCTTGGACCAGAAGTAACAGCAACCCCTACTCCAGAGCCAACACAGGAACCAGAGGATGAAGTAACGCCTACTCCAGAACCAGATATTGACGAGCCAGAAGAACCAGATGATAATACGGTTTATTCAGGAACGGTATCCATCACACAGAATCCATTTGATGTGGATCAAAGTGGTACCATTTATCTGGAATTAGACCAAAATGGTGAAAAGACATCAATTATCGAGAAGACATCATCATACGATACTTTCACGAAGGACTTTGCCAATATCCGTGTGGAAGGTGAAGAAGGTAGAGGTATAGTTTCGATGTTCGTAAATGATGTAGTATATCCAGAAACATGGGAAGTATATCTAACAGCGGAGAATTAATGAATGTTTGGAAAAATTATTAGAGGTATTGCAGGATTTTATTACGTGTATATAGAGGAATTTGGAGAGATTGAATGCAAGGCCAAAGGTATCTTTCGAAACCGCAAGATAAAACCATTAGTCGGGGATGACGTTGAAGTCGTCATCCTCGATTCTGAGAAAAAAACAGGAAATATAGTTGATATCAAAGAACGGAAAAGTGAATTGATACGTCCGGCAGTAGCAAATATCGATCAGGCAGTCGTAATCTTTGCGGTTGCTGATCCGGCACCGAACTACAATTTGCTGGACCGTTTTTTAGTCATGATGGAAAGACAGAATATTAAAACCATCATATGTTTTAATAAATCCGATAAAGGTTCCGAAGAAGAAAAGCAACAGCTTAGAGATAACTTTAAAGGAACAGGCTATCAAGTGATCTTTACAAATGCGAAGGCTGGAGAAGGAGTGGATACACTAAAGGGCTTGCTGAAAGGAAAAGTTACCGTTTTAGCTGGACCTTCTGGTGTTGGAAAGTCTTCTCTGACCAATCAGATTCAGGATAATGTTATGATGCAGACTGGACAGATTTCAGAAAAGATCAAACGTGGAAAGCATACAACAAGACATACGGAATTTATTGCTATGAAAGATCACACGTATCTTTTGGATACTCCGGGATTTAGTTCTTTATATATCACAGACATGCCTGAAGAGGATCTTAAATACTATTATCCGGAATTTGATGAGTATCGCGACGACTGTCGTTTTAATGGTTGTAATCATATCAATGAACCGGATTGTAAAGTAAAAGAAGCATTAGCAAATGATAAAATCAGTAGGACTCGTTATGAGAGCTATTGTCAGATCTTTGATGAGTTAAAAAATCAAAAAAAATACTAGAAAGCGGGAGCATATGTATAAGTTATCACCTTCGATATTAGCAGCAGATTTTTCAAACTTAAAGGAACAAATTCAAGAAGCAGAGCTTGCAGGAGCAGATTACCTTCATCTTGATGTTATGGATGGAAGCTTTGTTCCAAGCATATCTTTTGGTATGCCAGTGATTGCAGCTTTACGTAAAAAGTCCAACTTAGTTTTTGATGTTCACCTTATGATCGATGAGCCAATTCGATATATTGAGGAGTTTGCAAAAGCAGGAGCAGATATTATCTGTGTTCATGCTGAAAGCTGTAAACATCTCAATCGTACGATCATGGCAATCAAGGATTGTGGTTTAAAAGCTGCAGTTGCACTTAATCCTGCAACTCCATTAAATGTTTTGGAATATGTTTTACCAGAACTATCTATGGTCTTGATCATGTCCGTAAATCCTGGATTTGGTGGTCAGAAATTTATACCATCCACATTAGATAAATTAAAACAGTTAAAGAAGATGATTGATGGCGCAGGTCTTTCTATCGATATTGAAGTAGATGGTGGAGTAACGATTGATAATGCGGCAGAAATCATGGATGCCGGTGCAAATGTGCTAGTTGTAGGAACCGCAGTATTTAAAGGTGATATCAAGAAAAATGTGAAAGCATTTAAGGAGGTCTTTGCACATGCTGCTGGGGGACACAAAGATCGGTAAACCGATTGATATTTATATCAACCGTGATGGAGTTAACTATCGTGTTGCAAGCAAAATTGAAGATGCAAGAGATGGAAGAGTATGCATTACCTTAATTGCAAGTGCGAAACGAATTTTTCAGTTTCTAGATACGGATGTGATTGATATTGTTTATCGTACGAATGATCGTATGTGGAAGTGGTCCAATGTAAAAGGTGGCATCACCGAATTGGATGGTGAGAAATTTCACTGTCTGTATAGTGATAAACCGGGAGAGAGCTATAATCGAAGAAATGCGTTTCGCGTTTCCATCAGTGATATGGTCAATTTATCCTATAAGATTAACTTAGAGGGGGACTTTGACGAGGCGGAGGAGTGCTACCGTACGGAACATTGTCCTGCAATGCTTCGAGATATTAGTGAACTTGGCGTAGGTTTTTATACCAATGAGGTATTAAGTGCTGGAACGGAGATTTCTTTTGAATTTCCTACAGATGTTGGAGAGATTAAGTGTTACGCTGTTGTTATTCGTTTCTTTGAGAGCAGGCAAAGTCGATTTAAGTACTATTATGGAGCGCGTTTTATTGAAACAAACAGAACACTAACCAAATACATTTATGATAGACAGCGACAGGAACTGGCGAAAGCTAGGGGAGCGCGATTTTAAGGGATAGGAAGGAACTTTTTAATGAAACGAGCATTAATCTTCGCAGGTGGATCGTTAAATCTTGAATTTGCAAAGCAGTATACGAATCATAATGTTTTTGATTGTTTGATTGCTGTAGACAATGGGCTTTCTTACATGGATCAACTAGGATTAAAGCCAGATGTGATCGTTGGTGACTTTGATACGGCGGATCATCAGCTTGTCGATAAGTATAAAGATCTTAATTCCATACAAACGATAGAATTAGTTCCGGAAAAGGATGAAACGGATACTGAAACAGCAGTTGACTATGCGATAAGAATGGGATATGAGGAAGTAGTTTTGCTAGGAGCTATGGGTGGAAGATTTGACCATACTCTTGGTAATCTTCATATGCTTTATCGATTGTTACAGCATAAGATTCATGGTCTTATGCTTGATGAAAAGAATCAGATTTATCTAAAAGATTCATCATTTACGTTGAAGAAGGAAACAGCATTTGGTACGTATGTTTCTTTGATTCCATTTACACCGACGGTGGAAAAACTATCTTTACAAGGTTTTAAATATCCACTTCATGAATTTTTACTTCAATCTGGAGTGAGTATAGGAATCAGCAATGAAATCAAAGATGATAATTGCGAGATTACCTTTGAGAAAGGAATCTTGATCATAATAGAAGCACAGGATTGATCCTGTTGGGGGCTGTGTAAAAATGAAAATTCATTTTTACACAGTCCTTTTTGTGAGTACTGAGTAAATCTCCAGTTTTTGGGGTTCAAATCTAACAGAAATGTTAGATTTTATGACTGATTTATCGCCGTTGCGAGGCATATGGCGTATGGGATATACTTGCATGCCCAATTACAGTAATAAAATGCGGTGGTTTCGCTTTGATTTGGGTATAGTGAAGAAATCTTGTTCTTCTATGCCTACTAAGTAAAAATACACCAATACCATAATATAATCATGAGATATGCTTGATGAGTTTGGAAATATAGGTCTACCCAAAATGACGGAATTATGTTATGATATATGATTGTATCAGACTTTTATTTTATGTTTTAGAAAAAGAAGTTGAATGTTTGTGAAAGATCTCAAAGAAAAATAACTAAAACTTTGATAAAGCAAAGGTTTAGTAAAGAAGGAGTAATAGAAAAATGAAACTAGGTATTGTTGGATTGCCAAACGTAGGTAAAAGTACATTATTTAACGCATTAACAAAAGCAGGGGCAGAATCAGCAAATTATCCATTCTGTACAATCGACCCTAATGTTGGTATTGTTCCTGTTCCAGATGCAAGATTAAAAGTATTATCTGATATTTATCATTCAGAGAGAATCGTTCCAGCTGCAATCGAATTCGTTGATATCGCTGGTCTTGTAAAGGGTGCGAGCAAGGGGGAAGGACTTGGTAATCAGTTTTTAGCAAATATTCGTGAGGTTGATGCAATCGTTCATGTTGTACGTTGCTTTGATGATTCTAACATCATCCACGTGGATGGAAGCGTAAATCCATTACGTGATATTGAAACAATTAATCTTGAATTAATCTTCTCAGATATTGAAGTAATCGAACGTAGATTAAGCCGTGTAGCAAAAGGTGCTAAGAACGATAAGACGCTTGCAAAAGAAGCAGATCTTTTAGCAAGAGTAAAAGCTTTCCTTGAAGAGGGTAACCTTGCAAAACGTTTTGAGACAGAGGATGATGAAGAAAAGGCTATGCTTGCTGAATTAAATTTATTAACAAGCAAGCCAGTAATCTATGCTGCTAACGTAGAAGAAGATCACCTTGCAGACAATGGTGATAACAACGAATATGTTAAAGAAGTTAGAGATTTCGCAGCAAAAGAAGGCAGCGAAGTATTTGTTATCTGTGCACAGATTGAGCAGGAGATAGCAGAACTTGATGATGAAGAAAAGAAAATTTTCTTAGACGATCTTGGTATTGAAGAATCAGGT
Source organism: Clostridiales bacterium (assembly GCA_029098165.1). GTDB lineage: Bacteria > Bacillota > Clostridia > Lachnospirales > Lachnospiraceae > Lachnoclostridium. The sequence continues at coordinate 26,560 of JAQXNU010000036.1, read as the reverse complement.
TTGGAAAAACTAATTCGTGCAAGTTATCATATTCTTGGTTTGATTTCTTATTTAACTGCTGGTCCTATGGAGACAAGAGCTTGGACAATCACAAAAGGTACAAAGGCACCTGGTGCTGCGGGCAAGATTCATACTGATTTTGAACGAGGATTCATTCGTGCAGAAGTTGTAAGCTATGACAACTTAGTTGAATGCGGAAGCTACAATGCTGCAAAGGAAAAAGGATTAGTTCGTTCCGAAGGTAAGGAATACGTAGTACAAGATGGAGATATTATCTTATTCCGATTTAATGTATAAAGAAAGTGGTGTTTAAATGGAAAAATCGGATATTTTGTTTCGGAATTTAGGTATTGAGTTTAGCAATTTGGGAACAGGAATTAGTATTTTTGGTATCGACATAGCATTCTATGGAATTGTAATTGCAATTGGTATGGTATGCGGTGTATTGCTTGCTCAATGGCAGGCAAAACGTACCGGACAAAATCCGGACACTTACTGGGACTTCGCATTATATGGAATCATATTTGCAGTAATTGGAGCCAGACTTTATTATGTTGCTTTTAGTTGGGATGAATTTAAAGACAATCTTTTAGGTATCCTCAATTTAAGAACTGGCGGTTTAGCTATCTATGGTGGTATAATCGCAGCTGTATTAACGGCAATTATTTATTGCAAAATCAAAAAAATATCATTTGGTTTATTAGCAGATACAAGTGTGTTGGGATTGATTCTTGGACAGGTCATTGGCCGCTGGGGAAATTTCTTTAACCGTGAAGCATTTGGCAAGTATTACAATGGACTATTCTCTATGCAGCTTAATCTAGCTCATGTTGGTGGAGATTACACTTGTTCCATGGATACGTTAAATGCACGTTATGCAACGAGGCCGGAGGCTTTAAAAGCAATCACTGAAATTCGTAATCATACACAGATGATCGATGGAGTAAAGTATATCTCTGTTCATCCGACATTTTTATATGAGTCGGTTTGGAATCTGCTCTTATTGATCTGTCTGATTGTCTATTCGAAACATAAAAAGTTTGATGGAGAAATTTTATGCCTGTATTTTGCAGGATATGGACTTGGACGTCTATGGATCGAAGGACTTCGAACGGACCAGTTATTCATGTGGAATTCCCCACTTGCAGTATCTCAGGTTTTATCGGGATGTCTGGTTGTTGGAAGTGTTCTATTCATTGTATGGAAACGCATTTCTTTAAAAAAGAAGAAAAATTAAGAAACGTTTATGCTTTGCTATGAAAACGGACTGTGAAAAAACAGCGAAAAGAGATATGCGTGAGAGACGGGGAGTTGTATTAGAATTTGGCTAAGAATGTATGGAAGGGAAAGGCAGCCAAATTCTAATACGATAGCCTGCATCTCTCCTCGTTTTTGTTTTTTCACAGTCCCTTTTTATAAATACAAAATACAGAAGAGGAGAACGTTATGTATGCTATCGTTATGGGGATTGTCCACTTAGTATTGAGCATCCTGCCGCAAGGTAGTAAAGTCAGACATGCTGACAAAGTAACCTTGCCAGGGGACGTGTTAGTAGAATATGATGGGACGATTGTCTTTGTATTACGTGTGATAAAGAAATGTATGTTATGGATGATGCCACTGGCTGCTGTGGCTTTTGTGCTAAATATGACAGATCAAAGCAGTCATGAAGAAGAATTAATCGTTGATAACGAGAACAACGATAGACGGGGTAATATGCCTGGTCTATTTTTTTGTCCTTTTTTAGTGAATTGATTCACGGAATATAATGTTAACAAAAAAATGAAGATCGAATTAAATTACTAACAAAATTGCAAGCAAAACTTAATCAAAACTTAAAATATCCTTGATTTTTTCAAGAAAGTGGGTTAAAATAGTGTCAGAAGTGGTGGAAAGTGGTGAAAAGTAGTTCAAAGTGGTGCCAAGTGGAGGATGATAAGGCAAGGAATACGAACGTAACTTTACCTTGAAACAAATAGATGGCAGGTGAGATACATATGTTCATGGGAGAATACAATCATACGATTGATGCGAAGGGGAGAATTATTGTACCTTCTAAATTTCGTGATGCTCTTGGTGAACATTTTGTTGTTACTGTAGGTTTGGATGGCTGTTTATTTGTATATCCTAATGATGAATGGGAGCACTTTGTAACAGGACTTAAAAACCTTCCAGGCAACAAAGAAGCTAGACAGCTACAACGTTACTTCATGGCAGGTGCCGCTGATTGCGAAGTGGACAAGCAGGGCAGAATATTAATACCGAATAATCTTAGGGAACATGCAGGACTAGACAAAGAGATCGTCTTTGTTGGTGTACTGACTAAAATTGAGATTTGGAGTAAGGAACGTTGGGAAAGCAATAGTTATGATAATATGGATGATATTGCAGACCATATGTCAGAATTTGGCCTTAGCTTCTAACGTACTAAAGGAAGGAAATTAAGATGGAATTTAAACACATTTCAGTACTGCTGAATGAAACAATTGATAACTTAAATATTAAAGAAAATGGAATCTATGTAGATGGAACACTTGGTGGTGGTGGACATGCTTATGAAGTTTGTAAGCGTCTAGGACCAAATGGAAGATATATAGGCATTGATCAGGATGAGGATGCGATCCGCGCTGCAAGCGAACGCTTAAGTGTATTTAAGGATAAATTGACTGTAGTACGCAGTAATTACTGTGATATGAAAAAAGTACTTTATGATTTGGGCATTCAAAAAGTAGATGGTATCTTAGTTGATTTGGGAGTTTCCTCTTATCAGTTAGATACGCCGGAGAGAGGATTCTCATATAAAGAGAATGCACCATTAGACATGAGAATGGACAACCGTAATCCAATAACGGCACGCGATATTGTCAATAACTATAGTGAATCTGAATTATATCGTATTATCCGTGATTATGGAGAGGACAAGTTTGCGAAGAATATTGCAAAACACATTGTTCGTGTCCGAAACGAAAAACCAATCGAAACCACATATGAGTTAGCGGAAGCAATCAAAGCAGCAATACCTATGAAGATAAGAATGGCAACAGGTCATCCGGCGAAGAAGACATTTCAGGCAATTCGAATTGAACTGAACCATGAGCTGGATGTTCTGAATAATACATTGGACGACATGATCGATCTACTCGACGAAGGCGGACGGCTTTGTATTATTACGTTCCATTCTTTAGAAGATAGAATGGTAAAAGTGGCATTTAAGAAGAATGAGAATCCATGTGAATGTCCACCTAGCTTTCCAGTTTGTGTTTGTGGAAGAAAATCAAAAGGGATCAATATTACAAGAAAACCAATTTTACCAACCGAAGAGGAAATGGAATTCAATTCAAGATCCAAAAGTGCAAAACTAAGAGTATTTGAAAAAAGAACTGCACAGTAGCAGATAGGGGGATATCGGCATGGATGCTGAAAATAGGCGAAAATATAATCAAACCTCATATATTTCAGGGAACACTGCGCGTAAACTAAATGCTGTTCCACAGAGAGATTACGGTGCTTACCAAAGACCGCAGCCACAGGTTGTTACACCACCAGAACGGAGGACAAAACAGCAGCCAGAGGCAAGACCAGCAAGACAGCCACATGTAGGTCGTGGAATTGATTTCTTTTCCATGGTTTTGTTATGTGGTGCTATGGCGATAACACTATATGTTTGCTTTAACTATTTGCAAGCTCAGTCTAATGCGATTCAGTTAGATAAACAAATTACAGTTCTTGAAAATCAGGTCAATGATCTGACGGATAAGAACGATGCGATGGAAATGTCAATCAACAAGCCAGTTGATCTGGATGAGGTATATCGTATCGCAGTTGGTGAACTTGGTATGGTTCATCCAAATAACAATGCGGTTATTACTTACGATGCTAATGATTCGGGCTATGTAAGACAGTACGACGATATTCCTTCTGCTAACTAGTATAAGGGCATTCCATAACCACAACTATGAAGCAAGAAGAATCTCTAACTACATTTAGGGTTTTTTCTTGCTTTCTTTTTTGGAGGTGGGACGTCAAAACTCCTGGGGTAGGCCAATCGGTATGGGTTGGTAGAGTAGTAAAATAAGTGCTTTGATAAGTATAGGAGAGCAATTATGAGAAGAAGAGGAAATGGTAGGAAAGAACCGAAAAGATTTAAGAATTTCATGAAGCATAAACTGTTGTTTGTGTTCTTTTTGATTATTCTATTAATGTGTGGGTTAGTTGGTAGATTGATTTATTTGAATAATACCGATGGCCAGCGATATGCGAAGAGAGTGTTGTCGCAGCAGAGCTATGTTAGTACGGCGTTACCGTATCAAAGAGGAAGTATTCTAGATCGTAATGGTACAGTATTGGCAACAAGCAAGAAAGTTTATAATATTATCTTTGATCCGAAGGTTTTGTTAACGGATCCGAGAAATGTTGATGATACATTGGCTGCAATATGTCAGGTGTTTACTGACGTAACCGATGCGGAGCTTAGAAGTATCTTGGATAAGAATCCAGATAGTTCTTATTATGTGTTAAGAAAAAAGCAAGAGTATGAACTTGTTTCTCAGTTCGAAGAACTACAGAAAGCGAGCAAAAAGATCAAGGGTGTATGGTTTGAAGAAGAGTATGAGCGTATTTATCCTTATGATTCTTTAGCATCTCATGTAATTGGTTATACAAGTGCAGGTGATGTTGGTACGTGGGGAATTGAGCAAAATTATAATTCAGCTTTAAATGGTACGAATGGTCGTATCTATGGTTATTTTGACGCTGAATTAAATCTGAAACGAACAGTAAAGCCGGCGGTCAATGGTAATACGATCATTTCTACAATCGATACCGCAGTTCAGCAGTTAGTTGAACAGCATATTGATCAATTTATGGAGGAGGTTGGTGCAGATAATGTTGGTATCATCGTTTCCAATCCGAATAATGGACAGATTTATGCGATGGCGAATAACCATAGTTTTAATCTGAATGATCCATTTGATCTCTCCAAGTATTATTCTGAAGTAGAGATTGCTTCTATGACAGAGGAAGAAAAAATGAACGCTCGCAATCATATGTGGAGAAACTTCTGCATCAGTGATGCATATGAGCCAGGTTCTACATTTAAACCATTTACGGTTGCTGCAGGTTTGGAAGAGAATGTAGTAACTCCGGACTCCACGTTTTTATGTAAAGGTGTTGAATTAGTCGCAGATCGTAGAATTCGATGTAATGCTACCCACGGTCAAGTAACGTTAGCGCAATCCTTAATGAAATCTTGTAACCCAGCGATGATGGAAATTGGTAAAAGATTAGGGCCTGAAGAATTTTGTATTTACCAGGATCATTTTAATTTCGGAAAAAAAACAGGAATCGATCTTCCTGGTGAGGCATACGGTCTGTTATATGACGCTAGTAAAATGAGAACGGTAGAACTTGCAACGAATAGTTTTGGTCAGACATTTACAGTGACTATGACTCAGATGGTCGCTGGTTTCTCTTCTCTGATCAATGGCGGTTATTACTATCAGCCAACGGTTGTAAAAGAAATCATTGATGATAGGGGAACCGTTGTAGATGCAAAAGAACCTGTGGTTGTAAATGAAACTGTGTCTGCAAAAACTTCTGAGTTCTTAAGAGAAGCATTATATCTTACAGTACAAGAAGGTACCGCAAAACCAGCACAGGTTCCAGGATATCTTGTAGGTGGTAAGACGGGTACTGCACAGAAACTCCCTAGAGGTAATGGAAAATATGTTGTTTCCTTTATCGGTTGTGTACCAACAGATGACCCTCAGGTCGTTATTTACGTGGTGATCGATACGGCTCATGATCCTGAGAGAGTAGCAAGCAGTGCATTAGCGACAACATTAGCTAGTCAAATTTTAAAGGACATCTTGCCATTGTTAGATGTTTATCCAGAAGGTGATATTGAATATCGTGTTGATCTTCCTATGAAAGAGGAACAGCCATTAGTCGATGAAGATGGAAATCCAATCGAACCAGAAGAACCTGGATTTACGGATAGTGAGGCACCGGCTCTTCCGAATGACTTAGATAATATGCCAGAAGATACTCACCAGAACGAAGAAGATGAAGAATCAGAAAATTAAAAAAATGTGTTCATAAAACAAGCCATACTTTAATAGAATAGAATGATAAGAGTTTACGGTATGGTCATTATATGCATCGATATAAATCATATAATCGAAAGAATTTTTCCTATGTTGCAATTGCAGTACTTTTAGTCAGTTGTTACCTCATTGGTAGGTTGTTTTATCTAATGGTAATAAATTCTGATAATTATGCTGTGAAAGCACAGGAATTACATGAGCGTGAACGAAGCATTAAAGCTGAACGAGGTACGCTCTACGACCGAAATGGTACGATTATCGCTTCGAATAAGTCGGTAAGTACCATATCGGTGATACATAATCAGATTACGGATCCTGAACTTGTTATTAAAGAGTTATCTTCTGCACTCAACTTAAGTGAAGAAACAGTTCGCAAGAGAGTTGAAAAGTATTCCTCCATTGAACGAATTAAATCCAACGTGGATAAAGAAACAGCGGATTATATTCGTAATCTTTCGTTGGATGGGGTTATGGTGGATGAAGACTATAAGCGTTTTTATCCTTATGGCGATTTAGCTTCGAGAGTCATTGGATTTACCGGTAGTGACAATCAAGGAATCATTGGGCTGGAGGTAGCCTATGATAAATACCTTCAGGGAATCAACGGTACGATTCTTACCCTGACCACTGCACATGGTATTGAAATCGAAAATGCAGCAGAGAATAGAATTGAACCAGTACCGGGTAATAGTGTACATCTAAGTTTGGATGTCAATATACAAAAATTTGCAGAACAAGCAGCAGACACCGTGATGAAAGCAAAAGGTGCTAACAGTGTTAGTTTGATCGTTATGAATCCACAAAATGGTGAAATCTATGCGATGGCCAATGTGCCAGAGTTTGATTTAAATAAACCTTATCAGTTTAACGAAGCCTTTCTTGAAAAATATAAAGATCAGACATTGACGGATAAGGAAAAGTCCGAAGCTCTGAACAATATGTGGAGAAATCCATGTATTAGCGATACTTATGAGCCAGGATCAACATTTAAGATTGTAACTGCAACAGCAGGGTTAGAAGAGGGAGTGGTGAAATTAGAGGATCGATTCTTCTGTCCAGGATATAAAGTGGTTGAGGATCGAAGAATCCGTTGTCATAAGGCGGGAGGCCATGGTAGCGAGAATTTTATACAGGGGGTTATGAACTCTTGTAACCCGGTATTTATGGAGGTTGGTGCAAGAGTTGGAGCTGAAAAATTCTACTATTATTTTGATAAACTTGGTTTATCCAGTCGCACTGGAGTGGATGTCCCAGGAGAAGCAAATTCGATCAAACATAAACTTGAGAATGTAGGGGCAGTGGAACTGGCTACAATGTCTTTTGGTCAGTCATTTCAGATCACACCACTCCAGCTATTACGTGCAGGTAGCGCAATCGTCAATGGTGGTACATTGGTCACACCACATTTTGGAGTCGAAGTGGTCAATGCAGAGGGTACAGTGATCAAAGAATTGAAATATAAAACCGTAGAGAATGCCGTATCAAAAGAAACGTCAGAGACGATGAAGATGATATTGGAAGCAGTAGTTGCTGATGGAACTGGTAAAAGAGCCTATCTTCCAGGATTTCGGATTGGTGGTAAAACCGCAACCTCCGAAAAGCTTCCTAGACGTTCTGGTAAATACATCTCTTCGTTTCTTGGATTTGCACCAGCGAACGATCCGCAGGTTATAGCAATCGTTATAATTGATGAGCCAAAAGGGATTTATTATGGTGGTACGATCGCAGCTCCGGTTATTTCATCGTTATTTGATAACATCTTACCTTATATGGGAATTGAACCTTCCTACAATGAGAAAGAAATCAAAGAGTATAATATCGGGAAGTTTAGTGTTCCGAACTTTGTCGGTCTGACAAAAGCAGAAGCAAAGAAGCTGTTTGAAGAGTATGCATTTGATGAAGTTCATTGGCTTGGCGAAGGGGATACCGTTACCGAACAGTTCCCATTGGAAAATGAGATGATTGAAAACAATAGCGACTTGATTTTGTATTGTGAATAGCCTATAATAAAAAAGTTATTGCATGACAGGTTAAATAAAGTGAAAAGAGGCATATAGATATGAATTTCGAAGATAAAAAAGTATTGGTGGTAGGTGCCGGAAAAAGCGGTATCGCAGCATTCAATCTTTTAGATGAGAAGAAAGCACAGACAATTCTTTTTGATTCCAATGCGAACATTGATAAAAAGGCAATCGAAGAACAGTTAAATAAGGGATTTTGTGGTAAAGTTGTCTTTGGTGAACTGACAGAAGAGATTAAGAAAGATCTTGACTATGTTGTATTAAGCCCAGGTGTTCCAACTGATTTAGCATTTGTAAATGAGTTAAGGGATCAAGGCGTTCCAATCCTTGGTGAAATAGAGCTTGCATATCAGTTTTCGAAAGGAAAGATTGCAGCGATTACTGGTACCAATGGTAAGACAACAACTACTACTTTAGTTGGCGAGATCATGAAGACGTATTATGAGAGCGTATTCGTTGTTGGAAATATCGGTGTTCCTTATACCCAGATGGTAGAAGAAACAAAAGAGAATTCGGTTACAGTTGCGGAGATGAGTAGCTTTCAGCTTGAGACAGTCATCAACTTCCGTCCAGATGTAAGTGCAATTTTAAATCTAACACCGGATCACCTCAATCGTCATCACACAATGGAAGCATATGTAAATGCAAAATTACGTATCACAGAAAATCAAACAGCATCCGATTATTGTATCTTGAATTACGAAGATGCTCTCTTACAAGAAGCAGCAAAGCATATTACAACTAATATTGTGTGGTTCTCTTCCAGTCATATTCTTGATCAAGGATTATATCTAAAAGGCGATGATATTGTCTATAATGATGGAAGTTGTGAAAAGGTAATCATTAACATTCACGAATTACAGATTTTTGGTCGACATAATTATGAGAATGTAATGGCAGCCATCGGAGTAACTATGTTTATGAATGTTCCTGTAGAAGATATCCGCAAAGCATTAATGGCATTTAAGGGTGTGGAACATCGTATTGAATATGTTACAACCAAACATGGAGTAAAATATTACAACGATTCTAAGGGTACCAATCCAGATGCAGCTATTCAGGCAATTAAGGCAATGCAAACAAAGACATTATTGATTGCAGGTGGATATGATAAGGATTCCGAATACGATGAATGGATTAAGGCATTCGATGGAAAGGTAAATTATCTTGTATTATTAGGCCAGACAAGAGAGAAGATCAAAGTAGCTGCCGAGCGTCTTGGTGTAAAAAATATCGTACTAGTTGACAGTTTGAAGGAAGCTGTTGATTTTTGCGCTGAACATGCAAATCCAGGTGAATCAGTCTTGCTATCACCTTGCTGTGCTAGTTGGGGAATGTTTAAGAATTATGAAGAACGTGGATGTATGTTTAAAGATTACGTACACGAAATAGAGGAATAAAATTGTAGCGAGGTGAAGCATTTGACCAGGGAAGAGATGGAACAAGGAAAGAGAAGAAAAGGTAGAAATTATTATGATTACAGCTTGCTGTTTTTAATCATATTCTTGGTCTGCTTTGGTTTAGTTATGATCTACAGTACGAGTTCGTACAATGCAGCAAAGTATTATCAAGATCCAGCAAAGTTCTTAAAGAGGCAGATGTTAGCTGCAATTGCCGGATTACCGATTATGATCCTAGTATCAAAATTCGATTATCACTTTTATCTTAAGAAGTTACCAGTGATACGTTTAAAACCAGTAACATGCCTGTTTTTCTTATGTCTGATCTTACAGACAGTCGTATTAGTTGTTGGTAAGGTTACTGGTGGGTCCCAACGTTGGATTTCGATCCCTTTATTGGGGCAGTTTCAGCCGTCTGAGTTAACAAAGATATGTGTAGTTTTATTTACTGCATACATAGTTCAGTTAGCACCTAGAAAACTTGATAAGTTTATGGGATTTGTACGTGTCTGTGTATTTGTTGGACCATTGATTGTACTTGTAGTTGTCGAAAACTTTAGTACAGCGTTGATCATTGGTTTGATTATGGTTTCAATCTGTTTTGTTGCAAGTAGGAAGAAAGGGTATTTTATTACATCTGGTGTTGCACTAATCGGCGCTGCAGCCATTGCAATCTCAGTTGAATCATATCGTCTGGAACGTATTGCAATTTGGAAAGATGTTGAAAATCATCCAAAGGGTTATCAGGTATTACAAGGACTCTATGCGATTGCTTCTGGGGGACTGTTTGGTAAAGGATTAGGTCAGAGTATGCAAAAACTTGGCTTTATACCAGAGGCGCATAATGATATGATCTTTTCTGTTATCTGCGAAGAACTTGGTATGTTTGGAGCCATAGCAGTATTGTTATTATTCTTATTGCTACTATGGAGATTATTTACCATTGCAATCAATGCGCCAGATTTGTTTGGAGGATTAATTGCTACAGGTGTATTTACCCATATTGCAGTTCAAGTATTGATCAATGTTGCGGTTGTTACCAATACAATTCCGGCAACCGGTATTCCACTTCCGTTCATTAGTTATGGTGGTACTTCCTTAATGGTATTAATGATCGAGATGGGATTGGTTTTAAGTGTATCAAATCGAATCGTACATGAGAGATAGAAAAAATATTCCTATTATTTTTGGGAGAATTACACGCCACTAGAGTGGCGTGTAACGAAATTTTCATGATGGCATAATATGATACTATATTTAAGAGTTTGAGGTATTTTCATGTCATCAGTAATTATTCAGGGCAAAGTACCTTTGTCCGGTGAAGTTCATATACATGGCTCTAAAAACGCTGCATTACCTATTATTGCAGCTACTGTTTTAAATCATGGTACAACAGCGCTCAAAAATTGTCCTAAGATACTGGATGTCCTAAATATGATTCAAGTGTTGGAAGAGATGGGATGTCGGGTAAATTGGGACAACACTACTTTAGTCATTGATGCAAGAGATGTAACGAAACATGAAGTATTAGAAGAAGCAGCAAAGAAAACAAGAGGTTCCTTTTTGTTCTTAGGTGCAATGCTTGGACGACATCAGATTGCTAAAATCGCTTATCCAGGTGGTTGTTCCATTGGAGCACGTAAAGTGGATATTCATCTGCGCTCAATGGAAGAAATGGGTGTAGTCTTTTTTGAGGATACTAGCTTACTCTATGCAGATGGTACGGGTATTCATGGAACTATCTTAAATTTAGTATTCCCGAGCGTAGGTGCGACCGAAAATATTTTGTTGGCAGCTTGCCTTGCACCAGGCAGAACAGAGATCATTAATGCGGCTTTGGAACCAGAGGTCATTGCATTATGTGAATTCTTAAATCAGGCTGGTGCTAAGATACAAGGGATTCGAACGAGTCATCTAATTATTGATGGTGTGAGTGAACTTCATGACTGTGAATTTACAATTCCACCAGATCGCATTGTTGCTGGAACTTATCTTGCAGCTGTGGCGGCCTGTGGTGGAGACGCAGTAATTGATGGTGTAGTAAAAGAAGATTTAACAGAAGTTATTCGAATCCTTCGTTTTATGGGCTGCGATATTGATATTAATGGACAGCGTGCAAGAATCCAGAGACGTGGAAATTTGATCGCACCAAAACAAATCGTAACAAAGCCGTTCCCTGGGTTTCCAACGGATATGCAGTCGCAATTTATGGTTGTGCTTTCCCAGGCGTTTGGGGACAGTGTACTAGTTGAAGAAATCTTTGAAGAAAGATTCTTAATTTCAGAAGAATTAATACGTTTAGGAGCTAAAATTTCTGTGGAAGGAAAAAGTGCTCGTATCCAAGGAAAAAGAAGATTTTTGGGAAATACAGTAAGAGCAAAGGACCTTCGGGGTGGTGCAGCGTTGATCATTGCTGGATTAGTAGCAGAAGGTAGTACAATCGTAGAAGATTTAGATTATGTTAAGAGAGGCTATGTCGATATCGTAAATGATCTAAGACAATTAAATGCCGATATTAGATGGTTACAATAGGAGGAACTTAAGTATGCAAGGTCGATTACAGATTAAAAAGAGACATCCGATCAGAAATCTATTAATCACAGTGGGTGTATTCTTTCTTGTAATTTTGGGTGGATATCTTGTGATTTCCCAAACATTTCAACTAAAAAAGTTTGTAGTCGAGGGAAGTACTCATTACACTGATGAGGAATTAAAAGAAAAGCTGGTTCAAAAGTCGAGTGACCGCATCACTTTTCTAATGTACTTAAGATATCGTTTTAAAGGTCATCCGGAAATCCCGTTTATTGAAACCTATAAGATATCCATGGTGGATAATCATACAATTAAGGTTAAGGTTTATGACAAGATGATCATTGGCTGTGTCGAAATGATGGGAAGTTATATGTATTTTGACAGAGATGGAATTGTTGTGGAGAGTTCCAAGGAACTAATCCCAGGGGTTCCTTTGATTAAAGGACTAAAATTTGATAAAATCGTTCTCAATGAACGATTAGAAATACAAAAGAGTTCCTTATACGATATGATATTGAATGTGACCAAATTGATTCAAAAATTTGAATTAAATGTGGACGAGCTTTTTATCAATTCAAGTTATGAAGTTACTTTAAAGTGTGATGGAAGTGAAATTCTGCTTGGAAAAAGAGACTATTACGATGTGCAGATCGCAGTAATTCCAAACATCTTAAAAGAATCAGAAAACATGAAATTACGCTACGATATGCGATATTATGATGAAGGTAATAAAAAAATAACTGCAAAACCAATGAATTAATGAATATTTCAATAAAAATACGTAAATAATACTTGATATTTTTGTAATTTATATATATTATATAGTATAGGATTATAATAATATGTGCACGAAATACAACATATTGTGCGAAAAACATCAGAGAATAAATACTTAGGTACGATAGATTTATGCAGCATTAACTTTAAGGATAATGATTGCTGGCCGAGGTATTAGTGATAATAGAAGGAAGATAGAGAAGGAGGAAATACCTTGCTTGAGATAAGAATGAATGAATCGGATTCTGCTGCAAAAATACTTGTTATTGGTGTCGGTGGAGCAGGTAATAATGCGGTTAACCGCATGGTAGAAGAAAATATACAGGGTGTTGAATTTGTATGCGTTAATACGGACAAGCAGCACTTAAAGAATTGTAAGGCTCCTCAGTGTGTACAGATTGGTGAGAAGTTAACAAAAGGATTAGGAGCAGGTGCTAAACCAGAAATCGGTGAAAAAGCTGCAGAAGAATCTAGAGAAGAATTAACAGAGATTATTCAGGGCTCCGACATGGTATTTGTAACATGCGGTATGGGTGGTGGAACAGGAACAGGTGCTGCACCAGTAGTTGCTAACATTGCTAAGAGCATGGGAATCTTAACGGTTGGTATCGTTACAAAGCCATTTAAATTTGAAGCAAAGCAGAGAATGAACAATGCAGTTGGTGGTATCGAAAAGTTAAAAGATAATGTGGATACTTTAATTGTCATTCCTAATGATAAATTACTCGAAATCGTAGATCGTAGAACTACAATGCCAGACGCTTTAAGAAAAGCGGATGAAGTATTACAGCAAGGTGTTCAGGGTATCACTGACTTGATCAATGTACCTGGTTTGATCAACCTCGACTTCGCAGACGTTCAGACTGTTATGAAGGACAAGGGTGTTGCTCATATCGGTATCGGTGTTGGTAGCGGTGATGATAAGTGTACTGATGCTGTAAAACAGGCAATCACATCTCCATTATTGGAAACTACAATCGAAGGTGCAAGCCATGTTATCATCAATATCTCCGGTGATATCAGCTTAATCGAAGCAAATGATGCTGCAACTTATGTTCAGGAACTTGCTGGTGATTCAGCAAATATCATCTTTGGTGCGATGTATGACGAAACTACACCAGATCAGTGTACAATCACTGTAATTGCAACTGGTCTTCATGATAAGGCAAAAGCAAATCCTTTGAAGACTGCAAGCTTTTTAAAGAATGATACTTCTTCAAAAGTTGGTATTGCTTCAGGAACACTTCCTACATACAACAAGCAGCCAATGAATGCAGGAATGAACCAGGCAACAACTCACACAACAACACAGTCAGCGCCTACTTATCAGCAAGTGAGACCTCAGACAAATAATAGCTATTCCGCACATAGCTTTACAGCTTCTTCGATGAATCAGGAATCTGGCGGCATCAAGATACCAGAATTCTTACAGAAAAATCGTAATAAATAAGTAGTTGTTTTACATGACAGAGTATAAAAGGGAACTATGAAAATGAGAATTCATTTATCATAGTTCCTTTTTTATGCGCACAAACTATGATGGAAGAGCATAAAACATGGTTTAGCCCTTATATCGTATCGCTGCTTTGAAGTTTAAGAAACTTACAAAGGATATAGATGAAATATTATCAGAACTTAACAATTGTTTACGATTTTCTGAAATTTCCAATTTAACATATTTGTGACAAAGTCCTATGTGTATATGTAGATAGATAATACAAATGGAAAGTATTGAAGGAGGTAGTATTGAAATCAAGAAGTATAGAACTAACTGAATCGATGTTTTATGTTTTAGCGGCCATAAAACAAAAAATATATCATGGAATAGACATCATTAATTTTGTCGCTTGGGAAACGCAAGGCAGGATTCAGATGGGACAGTTGGTGATTATAGCTTGATCATTGACTATTATGAAACGAGATCTCCTTTACTAGCTATGGAACTCGTCAGAGAATTTAAGATAAAAAGCAATCATTTATTTCAATGTATCAAGTTTTGTCCTGAGACTCTTGGAGTAAATGGTTTGGCAGAATACAAACGAAAGAAAAATAGTATTAACATTAAGGGGTATTACAAACAACAGATCACTTCTGATCAGATCACCTGGTCTGGTTACTATGATATACAGTCGAAAAATATTAAGGATGGATATGCTCAGCTGGAACAGAAGAAGAAAATCGTGATGAATTATCTTGTGAATAAGGGATTTGCAGAAGATCAACTTATCTTCTCATCCATCTCAATCACTGAGAATCATGCTTTAAATGAGTATGGTGGAAGAACAAATGAAATCATTGATTATACGTTAGCGCAGACTGTAACGATCGGTTCTGATCAAATTGATCAGGTTACACTGGTATCGCGAAATGCAACGGAACTAATTAATGAAGGAGTTCAATTTAAATCTTATGCACCAGAATATCATTATACAAAACTTGATGACCTGAAGGTAAGCATGTTGGCAGAAGCTACAAAAGATGCGACAAATCGTGCAAAACTGATTGCAGAGAATGCAGGAAGTAAACTTGGAGAGTTAACACATGCCACTCTATCTGGCATAAAGGTCACACCACTTTATTCTTTACCATATGATGACTATGGATATGGCTACTATGTTGATAATGACAGTGTTTCATTGGAAAAAGAGGTAACAGTAACTGTTAATTGTACCTTTGAGATTAAGTGATGAGAGGGGGCAAGTTTGGAGAAGACGCATAAAAGAGTACATATAATATTGCTTGGCATGATTGTGTGTCTTGCTGAAAAAAAAGCAACCTAAGCCAACACCGATTCCAGAACCATCCTCAATAACAATCGAAGGGGTTGAATTCCCAGTGAGAGCCCAGTTCTTGGCGAAGGAAAAAACATTGTCCGATTGGGGAGGCACCGCTATCTTATGGAGCGCATTACAGCAGAATCTCAATGGTCAGATCATAGATTCCACAGTCCTTTGGTATGATAGTGAGAAAATAGGATTTTCTCATCAAGGGATAGGGTTTGAAGGTGTTGTCTTGTCAAAGACGAAAGAAGGATATCAGATTGCAGTTAATGTTAAGCTTTCCGGATCAGTTTTAGCCAATCAAAATACATCGGTCTTAAAAGCTATGGTTACAACAATTTCTTCTAGGCCAACGCTTGTTTATGAGACAATTTATGACTCATTTACTACAACGAATACTCATGGTATTAATAAGGAATCTTATACGGCGATTGGAGATTGCAGGATAAAGATTGGAATTAAGGATGGAACGGTTACTTATTATATTAAAGCCAAAAAGTAATATAAGGTACTTGGTACTAAATTGATTTCTATCAAAAAACATCCAAAATACTAGCGATAGCTAGTATTTTGGATGTTTTTTTTTTACTGTTTTGTATAGTCAAAACAAGCCAAACAATGTGATCGCATCATCTGGCTTGTTTAAGATATCATTGAAGATGGTTCTGCTATTTTGGTATCTAACTTTATATGATAAATCGTTCGACTTCCTTTTCAAGCTGTTTGATTAAGCTGCAGTTATCTTCAATCATTTGATTGGTCTGATGCACAATATCGCTTAATTGAATTGTAGAATCAGAAATTTGACTGATACCAGTTGTGCTCTCATGGACAGCCTCACTAACTTCGATGGTAGATTGATTAATATGTTTCATGCCATCGGTTAATACTTCAACATCATTACCTAATGTTTGGTACATATCACGAATATTCTGTGAGCTTTCACGATATTCATTTCCAACACGAAGAAGTTCCTCGTAACCAGCTACGGTCTTTGATGAGACGAAACTCATCATATTTTTTGACTGAAGCGCAAGATTTTCTACACACTGTATGATATATTCGCTGATTTGTTGAATTTCTTTGGCCGTTTCTGAAGAATTAGAAGCAAGTTGAGAAATCTGTTCAGCAACAACACTAAAACCTCTACCGGCTTCTCCAGCCCTGGCGGCTTCAATCGAAGCATTAAGTGCTAGGAGTGAAGTTTGAGAGGAGATGTCAAGAATATGTTTGGTTAATTGTTCAATCTGTCGTACTGTTGAAGACTGTTTAATACATTCATTTACATTATTCGTGAGTTTCTCTGTCTCAGCTTTAATTAATTCAGTTTCTCCATTCGCTTTTTGCAAGAGTTGCTCAGCTTGTAAATTAATTTTATCTGCAATCTTGCTTCCGTTTTCAACTTGAAGGTTCACATTAACGATTGAATCATTAATATTTTGGGTTACCGAGGAGATATTCTCCATATTACTATAGGTTTCTTGCATCATAGCACTCATCTGTTCCATAGTGGAGGAGACAGAATCTACTTCTTGCGTGGAATTATTGATGGAAGCCTGAATCTGAGAGATTGACTCAAGGAGTTGATTTGAAGTACCAGATATATTATTAATTACATCATGGATGAATTCTAGAAGTTCATTTAATTCATGTCCAATTAAACCTATCTCATCCTTTGTAGTGACACTGATTCGTTTGGTTAAGTCACCATTATTGCTAACAAGTTCTTGGATTTTATTGCTGATTTTTTTAATTGTATTAAGAACATGATTCATGATGATGGAAAGAAATCCAATGGAAAGAACACATAACCCAATTTCAACAACGATAATAAGTATGTATAGATTTCTAATGATGGGAATAATTCTATTAGCATCGTAATCAACTGCGAATGCGGCAACGATTTCACCTTTAGAATTATACAGTGGAGTATATGCTGTTATTGAGTTTCCATATTCCTCAGAATACTCAATTTCTTTTGCATAATAGTTTTGTCCTTCTAAAACAGGCCATATATCAGAGACATATTCTTCTTCTAGATTCTCTACTTGACCATAAGTTGAAGTGACAACATATTTTATGGTATCATCAACGTTACCTAGTATGTAAGCATAAGCAATATTGTTATTACCTTCAATCTTTTCCATCAGTTTCTGCATTTTTTCATAGCTATCATTTAATTCTCCAGTTAACATAAAATCTTGTAAGTAGTCCGCATCAATCAAATCCGAGGCAACTTCCGTAATTACTAAAGCATCCGTCCCTGCTTGATCAATGATTTGCTCTCGTACATTTACATAGATGACTATTCCCATAATAGAACATAGAGCAAAATTAATCAAGAGAATTGGGTAAATCAATTTCCACCTTAAGCCGAGCTTTATTTTTTTTTGCTCACCCACAGTTAATCCTTCCTTTCTTTAGCTCAATAAAGATCATGACAGAGTTTCAATTGCATCGCAACATAAAGGAATAACTAGGTGTATGTATCAACGTTCATCATTTGCATCACCCCTTATCTGTTACATGAAAAAATAATAATTACTTATCTCATCATTTTTTATCCATTGGTAGTAAACTCTTCGCTTTTTATTGCAATAAGAGGTATCTTGACACATTATTACTTTATCATATTCAGAAATATTTGTTGCTTTTATGGAATAATTTTACAACTTTTATTTTTGGTAGTCAATTAGTCCTAATACTTTTCGATTTTCTCATATATAAAAGATTAAGCTTTTAAACGAAGGATAATTGAGAAAGTCACTGAAATAAGTATGTAAAAAAAGAATGAGTGTCAAGGTCGGATAAAAGGGAAGGTACACTTTGTGAACCTTCCCTTTTACCTTGAGACGAGAAAACAACCTTCTACATCTTGTTTATATATTTGAATAGAGATTAATGATTAATAATTAAAAATCAATAATCATAGTCATCATCATAGCTCTTAATCTGGATGTTTACTTCGTCCTTTTTGTCTCCACATGCGATGGTAAGTGTGACACTACCAGAAGCAAGTGGAGTTATACAGTAACATTCTTCCTCTTCATCATAAGCTACTGGTGCAATTTTATCATCAGAGCTTGTAACAGTGATATCACCAGGTGCATTCCATGGATCTTTTCTAACAGAGAAATATGTCTTTCCATCTTCGATATATATTGTCTCATCTATACTATAATAAAGTTCTTCTAATACAGCGTCTTTAATTGTAACTGTTACGTCACAAACCTTCTCTTTGAAACCGTTTGTAGTATAGTAAAGAACAAATTTTGCAGTTCCTTCTTTATTTCCTTTGTACAAAAGCCAGTCATCCTCATAAGAACTTGTAGTGATGATTGCATTACTGTCATTAGGATCAAAATCAATTGCTTCAAGAGAATAGCTATCATATGTATTATTCATTGGATTACGGATTATGTTAGATAAACTAAATTCTTCATTTGTGGTTAGTTCATAATTTGTTTCATATTCTGGAGCTACAACAGTAACCTCAATTGTACCAATTCGTTTTGTCGTTTTACCAACAGTCTCCATTACACCGACTTTATATGTTCCAGCTTTTTTGGCTGTATACTTTTGCATATATAAGTATGCTTTCTCGCCATAAGACTCGCTTGCATCTACTTTAACTTCTGACATAGTAAGATTTTTGCTATTGGTTTTATAAGTGTACTTGGCACTTGTATTTCGATTACCAATAGTAACGATGGAATCGTAAGTATGATAAATTACATTGGTACCTAAAGGTATTTCATCACCATAATTACACAAATAAGCTTTGGATACTTTGACTTTACATTTTCCTACAGTTGTAGTTTTACCATTCAATTTTTGCGTACAAGTTATTGTAGCAGTACCAGCTTTTACACCAGTTAAATATACCGTTGTACCTTTTGCTTTTACTTTTAGAACTTTGGTATTGCTAGATTTAAAGCTATAAGTTGCCTTTTTTACTGGATTTACTACTGAAATTTGATACTTTCTTCCAACAAAGAAGTTCCCTTCAGGGAACTCTGTCCCAGCTGACATATAGTATTCTGTGTCACTAAGACTCGCTTTGCTTGCAGCATAACTGGTAGTTGCTGGTTGGGTGAATACACCCATAACCATTGAGATGAATAAAACTAATGATAGAAATAGTGCTTTTCCTTTTTTCATGGTATATAACCTCCTTTTTTATATGATATATACTATAGCAAAATATTGCATAATAACAAGGTTTCTGACAAATTTACACAGAGAAATTGGGATATGAAATTTAGTAAAATTTACTATTGTGTAAAATAGTCAATGTGGTAAAATACTAAAATTTTGCATATGCTTTTTTGTTTATCTGTCGAAACATGTAACTGAAAAAATTAAGTTGTATACCAAGATATAACAAAAAGTGCAAGTTTACCCTTGTATAATAATTAATATAACTGATAAATAGGAGTTTATATTTCAATTCATTACTAGTGAAGCGGCTTGTAGATTCATTTGGCTTATGACAGAGAAAAAAGTTACATGTAGAATGCGTTTTTATTAGTGATGACATCACAGCACATATTATGAAGTGCAGCAGGAGTAGACGTGCAACTCGAATTTTACATAGATGTATTCTTTTTAATTAATTTATTTATGAATGTAATCTTGTTACTGCTGACTAACAGGATAAGAAAGCAGTCAATTCATTGGATACGTTTGCTGTTAAGTGCTATGTCAGGCGCTTTGATTGCAAGTCTTTCAGCATTGATGTCAAAGATACCAATCGAGATATCATTTCTTTTGGATTATGGAGTAACAAGTGTACTAATGGTCAGCATTGCCTTTGGCAAAAAGAAAAAACGAGAGTTTATACAGACTTACATTACTTTTTTGCTATGTTCGTTCTTACTTGGGGGAATTGTTCAGTCGTTATCTGAAACCTTTCAAGCAGGAAATCATTTAAAAGGTTTTTTTGAGACGGTATTACATAGCAGGACAAAACTGATTGTTTTAATTGTGCTCAGTGCAATTTTAACACCATTTATTCTATATCTTTACCAGATTGTTAAAGAAAACAGTGGGGTGATTGGCAACATATATGATGTGAAGATCTGCCTCTGGAATGAAAAACAGATTGTATGTAAAGGATTTATGGATTCCGGGAACTCATTAAAAGATCCTGTGAAAGGTTGGCCAGTTATTGTGGCAGACCAAAGCTTGCTTCAAGAGGAAGTTTTATATGTTCAGAAAGAGAATCCTACTGCATTTTGTGTGATCCCTTATGTGTCTGTGGGGAAAGAATCTGGGATACTATATGGAATACGGGCTGACTCCGTTACAATTACCAATCAGCAGGATACAACATGTACGAAGAATGTAGTAGTTGCTCTTTCTGAACATGGTTTTGCTAACAGAAAAGAATATCGAGTACTATTACATAACGATTTGCTACGTTTATGAGACAAGTAAGAAGGGAGTTTTACCGATGCTGTTAAAGATATCGATCCATAAAAAGTTTCAATTTCGAATGATACCTAATTTTAGAGATTTTTTCCTAAGACGAAGAGGGGAAATTCATTATATAGGTGGAGCAGAAGTGTTACCAGCTCCATTGGATCCTAAGCATGAAGCAGACGCTATTATGAAGCTTGGAACCATTGAAGATGTGAGTGCAAAATCATTGTTGGTTGAGCATAATTTACGACTGGTTGTGTATATTGCTAAGAAGTTCGATAATACAGGCGTCGGGGTGGAGGACTTAATCTCTATTGGTACCATTGGACTAATAAAGGCTATTAATACATTTAATAGAGATAAAAATATAAAGCTTGCGACCTATGCATCTAGATGTATTGAGAATGAAATCTTGATGTATCTTAGAAGGAATAGTAAAACGAAATTAGAAGTATCCATTGATGAACCATTGAATGTTGATTGGGATGGTAATGAGCTGTTATTGTCTGATATTCTTGGAACGGAAGAGGATGTAATCTACAAGAATATTGAAGATGAGGTCGACAAGAAATTGTTATCAAGAGCTTTATCCAAGTTAAATGATCGTGAAAAGGTGATCGTATCACTTCGGTTTGGATTGAATACTAAGGATGGTAGCGAGAGAACTCAAAAGGAAGTGGCTGATTTACTAGGTATTTCGCAGTCCTACATATCCAGATTGGAGAAAAAGATCATCAAACGTCTAAAAAAAGAGATGTTAAAATGTGAATAAATATTTCCTTAAGATTTTCATAAAACGATCCGATTACTATAATGAAGAATATAGACGAAAGTTGACAATAAACAGCGAAAAGTTTAGAATAAGAGTATGAAATATGATTTATTTAGGACATACGTCACAAAGCAGAAGAGGAGAGAATATGAAAATATACTTTATTGGTGCTGATCATGAAGTGACTGGTAGTTGTCACTGTATTCAGGCTTGTGGAAAGAATATATTAGTCGATTGTGGAATGGAACAGGGAGAAGATGTTTATGAAAATCAGGAGATGCCATTTAATCCTTCTGACATTGATTATGTCCTGTTGACACATGCACATATCGATCATACTGGTTTGTTGCCACTGATGTATGCAAGGGGATTTCGTGGAGAAGTACATACAACAAAAGCAACGTGTGATCTATGCAATATCATGCTTCGAGATAGTGCACATATTCAGCAATTTGAAGCAGAATGGCGAAATCGTAAAGCAAAACGTGCAGGCAAGCCAGACTTTGTTCCGTTATATGAGATGAAAGATGCGATTGGAGTAATAGAACACTTTATTCCGAGTGAGTATGAAGAGATTTTGCATTTATGCGATGGAATCGATGTCAGATTTTCGGATGTAGGACATTTATTAGGATCTGCAAGTATTGAATTAAAGATAACAGAAGAGGGTGTTACTAAGACGATTGTCTTTTCAGGCGATATTGGTAACATAAATCAACCGCTGATTAAGAATCCAACTTATTTGAAGGATGCAGATTATGTGATCATGGAATCGACCTATGGTGACCGGAGTCATGGAGTGGTTCCAGATTATGTAAAACAATTGTCGAATATCATACAAATGACTTTTGATCGTGGAGGTAATGTTGTCATTCCGTCATTTGCAGTTGGTCGTACTCAAGAGATGTTGTATTTTATCCGAAAAATTAAAGAAGAAAATTTAGTTCATGGACACGATAATTTTGATGTCTTTGTCGATTCTCCGTTAGCAGTAGAAGCAACGAATATCTTTAGTAAAAATATGGCGAGTTGTTTTGATGAGGAAGCAATGGGACTTGTCAAGAGGGGGATCAATCCGATTTCATTCCCAGGTCTAAAGGTTTCTGTGACGAGCGAGGAGTCTAAGTTGATTAACTCTGATACCAAACCGAAAGTAATCATCTCAGCATCAGGCATGTGTGAAGCTGGTCGTATCAAACATCATTTAAAACATAATCTGTGGAGAAGGGAGTGTACGATTTTATTCGTTGGATATCAAGCAGGTGGTACACTGGGGCGATCGATTATTGATGGTGCTAGTGAAGTAAAATTATTTGGTGAGACAATCGAAGTGAAAGCACAGATTATGAAACTGGATGGTATCAGTGGTCATGCCGATCAGGAAGGACTGATCCGATGGTTACGGTCATTTGATCCAAAACCACAGAAGGTCTTTATCGTTCACGGAGAAGATAGTGTTTGTGAGTCATTTTCAGAGAAATTGAGAACTGAATATGGCTATGATGTTTTAGCTCCTTATTCGGGAGCTTGTTATGATCTTGCTACGAACCGAGAACTCAAAGTTGGCATTAGGGAACGCAAGGTTGTTGAGCGAAGAGAAGTAGTAAAGACTCCGAATGCAGTATTTGCTCGATTACTTGCAGCAGGTCAGAGATTGCTTACCGTAATTCGACATAACGAAGGTGGAGCCAATAAGGACCTTGCAAAATTCGCGGATCAGATTAATTCTTTGTGCGATAAATGGGATCGTTGATCTTTGCTACTTAGGAAGAAATATAGGTATAGTTTTATCTTAAAAGCAGTCAATAACCAAAAAATAACAATTAAATATCACGTATAATTATAAGCCTCTCGGTAAATCATTTTATTATGACAGAAGAATAAAATGGTTGATCTGGGAGGTTTCATTATGGCTCTTTATAAGGTTGAGATTTGCGGAGTAAATACATCGAAATTACCATTGCTTAAGGGTGAAGAGAAGGAAGCCTTGTTTGAACGTATCCGACAAGGAGATAAAGAAGCAAGGGAGCTCTATATTAAAGGAAACCTTAGATTAGTCCTTAGTATTATCCAACGTTTTTCAAATAGCAATGAAAATGTAGATGATTTATTTCAAATCGGTTGTATCGGTCTTATGAAGGCAATCGATAATTTTGATGTTACACAGGGTGTGAAATTTTCCACTTATGCGGTACCAATGATTATTGGTGAGATTCGAAGATACCTTCGAGATAACAATGCAATTCGTGTTTCAAGGTCGTTAAGAGATACGGCATATAAAGCAATTTATGCGAAAGAAATGCTGTTAAAGAAATTTGACAAAGAACCAACAGTGTGTGAGATTGCTTCAGAAGTTGGTATCAGTCAGGAAGATATTGTAGCTGCACTAGATGCAATTCAAAGTCCAGTATCACTTTATGAACCGGTGTATTCTGAAGGCGGAGATACTCTTTACATTATGGACCAAGTTAGTGATAAGAAGAACAAAGAAGAAAACTGGGTAGAAGAGATATCCTTAAAAGAAGCAATGGCTCGTTTAACGCCAAGAGAAAATAATATAATTAATCTTAGATTCTTTCAAGGAAAGACTCAAATGGAAGTAGCACAAGAAATTCAGATTTCACAAGCTCAAGTTAGCCGACTTGAAAAAAATGCACTAAAGAATATGAAAAATTATCTCATTGAAAGATATTAAAATAATATGGCTGTTGAATTTGCCAGAAACAAATTCTATCGTTTGTTCTGACATTGACAAATTCAACAGCCACTATTCAGTTGTATTTGAAGAGTTTGAATTAGTATATCCTGTTTAAATGAAAAAAGAGAAATAGACTGTGAACCATCCTTTATGTTTGAACCGAAAATCTTAGAACGTTAGAAAAAAAGATATTTCGACCAGGAGAAAAGGTGTTTCACAGTTTTTTTGATTTTTTTATAAAACGTTTGAAAGGTATAAAAAGTTTAGGAAATTAGTTTAGTGAATGTACTAAATATTTTTTCTATTTTCGTAAAAGTTAAAAACAATTATGAAAATTACCATGAAATCAAGTAATCAGAAGCTTTTTGGAAAGGAATAATGAGAAAATGGAACTTTTTACGAAACGTTTCGTAGATATAAATCTGTTAGAGTAGAACAAAGTAAAAAGCTGTAAAATAGCATGTTTCAAGGTAAGTTGACGACTTGTAAACCTTTTAATAAAAAATGGAGTACATTCATAGAGTTCGAAAATGAAGCAAAAATTTTGAATATTTTGTGAACGAAAATTAAA
This sequence comes from Clostridiales bacterium, assembly GCA_029098165.1. Classification (GTDB taxonomy): domain Bacteria; phylum Bacillota; class Clostridia; order Lachnospirales; family Lachnospiraceae; genus Lachnoclostridium. The sequence continues at coordinate 1,481 of JAQXNU010000036.1, read as the reverse complement.
CAGATAAAAGGAAACCCTTATAATTAGTGCGTTTTTTGAGCAATTCTTCTATAGGATGATTAGTAATAATTAGTAATAAAGTAATTTTTTATATAAAATTTAAAATAACTATTGATTTATTGTGTAAAGTGCTATATAATAAAAATACGAAAACGATATAGCTTGTGAAACGGTGGTTAAGATGGCAACTATAAAAGAACTTTCTATCAAATGTGGTGTATCTGTATCCACTGTAAGTAAGGCATTGAATGGATACAAAGATATAGGTGATGAAACAAAACGTAATATACTTAAGGTGGCACATGAGATTGGATATTTTCCAGATGCGAATGCAAGAGCATTAAAGTTGAAGAAGACTTACAATCTTGGTGTTCTGTTTTCAACATTGTTTAATCATGGATTAAGGAATGAATATTTTGCTCACATATTAGCTTCGTTTAATGAATATGCTACGAGCAGAGGATATGACATCAATTTTATCGAACATAATATTGGCAACCGTAAGATGTCTTTCTTAGAACACTGCAGATATCGAAATTTCGATGGCGTTTGCATTGCCTGTGCAGATTTCTTTGATAAAGAAGTGCTAGAAGTCGTTAATTCAAAGATTCCAGTGGTAGTTATTGATCATATATATAATGATGCAATTTCGATCCTTTCTGATAATATGGAAGGAATGAAACAACTAACACAGTACATAATTGATTTAGGGCATAAGGATATCGCATATATCCATGGTACAAATTCATCCGTTACTCATAACCGATTGGTGAGTTTTTATCAGGTATTACAAGAAAATAATATTACAATTCCAAAAGAATATGTAGTGGAAGGGATTTATCGAGATGCAGATACTGCAGGAGTGTTAGCACAAAGACTTTTAGATTTACCAAAACCTCCAACGTGTATCATGGCTCCAGATGATTATTCTGCACTTGGTGTAATGAATACTGCAAGAAGAAATAATCTTCGTGTACCTGATGATATTTCAGTCGTAGGATATGATGGAATTACATTAGCACAAGCACTAGAACCAAAGTTAACTACAATTCGTCAGGATACTGATAAGATAGGGACTGAAGCAGCAAGACAGTTGATCAATCTTATTGAAAATCCAATGTCGACATCCATAAGAAATTTGTTTTTAAAAGTTCAGTTAATCAAAGGCGAATCGGTTGCAGATTTAACAAAGCAGTATAAACCGATGAAAACAGTTGGCCGTACTTAAACGGCACTTACGAATGGCATTAATATATTAAATATATAGTGCAAATTACAAGGAGGGTATTTATTATGAGAAGAATGAAAAAAGCTTTAGCTTGCTCACTTTCTTTAGCAATGGTTTGCGGCATGATGGCAGGCTGTAGTGACAAGAAAGATGAAAAACCTGCAGACAACAAAGACGCAACAGTTGCTCCAGAAGCTACAAAAGCTCCTGAAACACAGGCACCAGCTGATGGTGGAGACACAGCTACACCAGA
>JAQXNU010000035.1 GCA_029098165.1 Clostridiales bacterium | reverse complement strand
ATCATTTTATCATTGTATTTAATCATCTAACCCACTCCTTTGTTATTCGATTACTTCCACCTGACACATCTTCATCGTTGTTAATGCTGCATTGTGGCTTTCTATCGTTACCCCCGCGCAACATTTTACATCCACTCTTACTCGAATTTCTGGATAAGTAGCTTTAATAATCAAAGCATTAGATACCACACAGATATCGGTGCAAAGACCAACCAATTCTACATCCTCTAATTGATATTCCTTCCAATCCAAATATCCAAAGCTTGGTTTATCAATATAAATTGCTTGAGGTACTTCTAATCCTTGCGCAATCTCCCATCCATGTGTACCTTTGATACAGTGTTTTACTGGTAGATGTTTTCCTTCATTGGTCTCCATATAATTATCGTAGTGAGTATCCCTTGTAAAGATGATCTCATCGTTATTTGCTTGATACTCTGCAATCTTTTGCTTTACATTATTAACGATTGCTACTGCTTCTTTGGTTCCAAGAGCACCGTCAATAAAATCATTCTGCATGTCAATTACGATTAAAGTCTTCTTCATATCGATTCACTCCTTATCACTTATTATCTTTTTAATAATATGTTTATGTATAGTGTTATCATATTATCATTTTAATAATATGTCAATAGATAATTTCATTATTTATCCATTTTATCGTGTCCTTTATTCCACGTTATCGAATGCATTAATTTCTCTTATACAAAAAAACTCCCCTCTTAAGTATCACAAACCAATGTTTGTTTCACTAAAAGAGGAGAGTTTTTGTATTACCTTAATTTACTCTTTTACTTCTCGTTTACCTAAGGTAACTTCTACATCCTTATCAATATATTTACCATCTTTTAAAACTTTTAAGTTCAAAGTCACCTTGGTACCTGCTCTTGTATAACTTAACGTATTCTGAAGATCCTGCATGGTCTCTATCTTTTTACCGTTGATACCGACAATGATTTCCCCTTTCTTAAGACCTGCTTGATCCGCTGGAGAATCTTCTGTTACCTTATCAATACTGATACCTACTGGCATGTTAAATGCATTAGCAAAAGATTCTTCAATGTTCTTGCCTACGATACCAATATAGCCCATCTCTTCTTCTGATAAATCTTCACGGTTCATTAATTCGTTAAAGATAGGAATTGCTGTTTTAGTTGGAATTGCATATCCAACCCCTTCTACATCAGTACTTGCATATTTTACAGAATTGATGCCAATGATCTCACCATGTGTATTGATTAATGCACCACCACTGTTACCTGGATTGATTGCAGCATCGGTCTGTAATAAATTCATTTTTGTTGTTTCTGTTTTCACTTCACGGTCAAGTGCACTAACGTAACCTACTGTAACAGACTGACCATAACCTAAGGCATTCCCAATTGCAATCACCATCTCGCCTGGTTTTACTTGATCAGAATCACCTAAGGTTGCAATACGGATCTTACTTAAAGTAGCCTTATCGATATCTGCCATCTTAACTGATACAACAGCAAGATCAGAGTTTGGTTCGGTACCTTTCACCGTTGCAATTGCTTTCGTATCATCTGCAAAAACAATCTCAAGTGCTGTAGCACCCTCTACTACATGATTGTTGGTTGCTACTAATAATTCATCGTCACTTTGACCAATGATGATACCCGATCCGCTAGAACTTACTTCATTTGCATATTCTCTACCAAAGAAGTCATATTGTGACATCCTAGTTGTACAATTAATCGCTACAATCGATGGCATTACATTTTCTACTACCTCTGATACATCCGTTGCAATCACTTTGGAATCTGTCGATACCACAGTTCCATCGATATTAGAAGAATTATTATCTATGTTGGCAATACTATTCGCGATTTCATCAATTGGTTGTGAAACTGCAGTCCCCTGTGTAGTTCCTTGTTCTCGGTTCAATAAGTAGGAACCCCCCTGGTATCCTATACCAGCAATCACACCAAAGACTGCTGCTGCCGATACGAAAGCTATGGATTTCTTTAAGAAACGTTTTCCATTTCCATTCTTTTTCTTTTGAGTTGCCTTGGCTACTTTCCTTGCTGCTTTTGCCGCTTTTTTCGCTGCCTTTTTTTCTTTCCTGGAAGAAGCACTACTTACAAACTCAGCGTTCTGAGCTGTATGGTCTGTATAGGAAAATGTAGAATTTGGTATCTGAGAACAGAATGGTGACTGACCATACGGTGGCGTCTGCTGATTCATACCTGCCTGACCATATGGTGGCACTTGTTGATTCATGCGTTCCTGGTCATACTGCGACATCTGCTGATTCATGCTTGTCTGATCATACTGCGATGTCTGTCCCATCGTAAAGTTTGGTTGCTGTGATTGCTGCTGGTTCTGATCCTCATGATCTACAGTTCTATTTTCCTGATTTAATCCATCGTCCATAGTTCTATTTTCTTGATTTAATTCTTCATCCATAATTGATTCTCCCTTCCAATCCAATTATCTTATCTATCTTGTATTCCTTTATTTTTTATCTTATGGACCAAGTATAACAAGAGTTTGTGTAGGAATTGTGTTTTGAAGATGAAGTAAATGTGAAAATATAGATTCTTTTTATAGCGTTCGATAATTCCCGAGGATTTTCATTTCTAAGGCCTCAGCCTCAATTCCACGAAGTGTATTAATCACTCCAGCTTCTTCGATACTTCCATCAAAATCTACAAAGAATCGATACTCAAATCGTTTCCCAGCCAAAGGACGGGATACGATCTTTGACATATTTAAATTATTATAAATAATATGAGATAGCATATTATATAAGGTTCCGCTTTCATGTAACAAAGAGAAGCATATGCTCATCTTGTCCGCATCTGCACAATATTCTTTCTTGTTTGTTATGATGATAAATCGAGTCGAATTAACGTTCTCATAATTAATGTGTGGAGCTAAAACTTCTAAACCATAGGTTTTTGCAGCACGTATACTAGCGATCGCTGCCTGAGATCTATCCTGATCTTCTAATACTTTTTTTGCACAACCTGCAGTACTACCTTCTTCGAATACCTGAATGTTCGGATGCTGTTCTAAGAATTTACGGCATTGAAGAATCGCCTGAGGATGGGAGTAAACCTTCTTAATCTCCTCAAGCTTAGTACCTGGTAATACGACTAAGGCCTGCTCTACCTTAATTACATGCTCTGCAACAATATGATTATCAAATTCTACTAAAAGATCATAGCTATCAGTAATACCACCTGTTGTTGTATTTTCAATTGGTAATACACCATAATCCGCTTTTTTATTCGCTACTGCTTCCATAACCTCATGAAAGGTTGCTGCAGGAAAACTTGTTACCTCTGTACCAAAACACTCTTCCATCGCCTGTTCAGTGTAAGAACCACTCGCACCAAAAAATACAACTTTCGTATCTTTGGTCTTTGGAATGGATGGAATACGGCAAAAGCCACAATCCTGTTCTGAATTCATTCTAGAATACTGTAACTTCCTACTCATCGACATAATCTGTGTAAATAATTCACGTACGGAATGTCGATTATAATCTTCCTTCGCTAGTGCCTCCACAGCATTCAGTTTCTGTTCTTCACGTTCCTGATCTAATACTTTCTTTCCAGTCTGAATCTTATATTCTGCTACTTTTGTGGATACTTTCATTCGTTGTTCAAATAATTCTACGATTTGCTGATCAATCTTATCAATTTCTTCTCTACACTTTTGTAAATCAACCATTCTGTCTTCCTCCACCTTTCACGTCATTACCATATCTTACTTATTATATATAACCCCTTATTTTTTTGCAATAAAACCTTTCGTACTTTTCTTGCACTTTATTTAATGTCGAACTATAATGGATTTAGAGGAAAAGAATCTTTATTGCCTTATTTAGTCAATGCAAATTAAGGGGGATTTCGATGAATTCAAAATCAAAAAGAAATATGTTTCTAATCACTATTGTTACGATTGCTATCATCGTCTTTTTCGTCACAAAATTAAGCAACAAAACAATTTATAATGAAGAAGATACCATAGGAAATACAGCCGGCAATCTATATAATGGAGGGCTCTTTTGCGAACGAGGGAACTACATATACTTTAGCAATTTTGAAGATGATGGAGCCATCTATCGTATGGATTCTGATTGTACCAACTTAAAGAAGATCAGTACAGATAAAGCTTGTTTCATCAATGCCGATGAAAACTATCTTTATTACTCTCGCATCAACTATATAAAGGAAAATCCAACCCAAACTATTTTTACCTTCTATAATCGTGGTATTTACCGTACGAATCATAACGGTGACAAACTATTACTATTATATAAAGATCCTAGTGGCCTTCTTAGTTTACATGGAAATGAAATCTATTATCAGCACTATAACAAGCAAACAGGCACGAAATTCTATCAAGTTGGAATTGATGGTAAAAAGGAAAAAGAAATCAGCGACGATGCCATACTTCCAGCCTCCTATTACAATGGCACCCTGTATTATGCTGGTGTAAATAAGGACCATTTTATTCATGCTATGGATTTAAAAACGAAAAGTGATACTATTTTCTATGCTGGAAATTGCTATATGCCGATTGCTACGGAAAAGGGGATCTATTACATATCCTTATCCGACAACTATGCCTTAGCTTTTCTTGATTATAGTTCAAAGGAACCAGTAATCCTAACGGATCAATTTTGCTCTAGCTTTAATATCAGCGCAGATGGCAACACGATTTATTATCAAGTAGATGGCGGGGATCATAATGGCATCTATAAACTTGATCTCGCTACTGGTGCTAGCGAGATCATAATCAATGGTAATTATAAAAATATACATGTCACATCGAAATATATCTTTTTCCGAGACTTCGACGAAACCCATACCTACGCTTACGAACCTACAAGTGGAAATCTCGAGGTTTTTTCACCATCCGAAACTGAATAAAGGTAAATTTCATATTAATAAATGCGTAACTTAAGATGATACTTGTACTCACTGTCTGAGGCATTTTATTACCAGTTATAACTCAATTGTAGTCGAAAAGGCTACGACTGCTTGGCCGATGATTTGGACTTTAAGGGGTTGCGTGTTAGATTTAGTTACGGTAACATGCATGGTGCCGTCTCGTTTGATTGCTTCTCCTTGGATGGATTGAAACTCAAAGACATTTGCAGTTGGATCTTGAAATAAATTGTATTTTACAAGGTAAGCACCAAGGGGACCATTCGCATTTCCGGTTACAGGATCTTCGGTAATACCGATGGCAGGGGCAAACATTCTGCCGTGGACTAAAATTTCTTCTTCTGGGTTTAGGGGGAAAACATAATAGCGGTTTCCGAGTTGTTAAGTTCTCGGGCAATCCGTTGCATCTGTTCTTCAGTAAGTCCATCTGCATTTGGTACTACACCAGCTGGATTTCCATGAAATTTATCTTTCGTAAAAGAATCTACTTGATATATTCGATATGTTTTCATAAGTATATTCTCCTTTTCTTTCTTATTTACGTCTGAGCAAAAAGCATGCAATCAATATCGGTGGCAAGGCGCCTAATATCATTATAATCAGTGCCTGTGGTATTGTCATTGTCATACTGATAATAGATTCACTTCCGCTAAAACAATTGCCAAGGAAGAGGGAACACCAATCCACTAATGCATGAATGATGATACCAGCCCATAGATTTTTACTTTTTATGAAGATTGCTCCAAAGAGTATACCTCCAGCAGCAGCATTCACCACTTGAACAATTAATGTCAACGGCTCCATAAAAAATAAGTTTGGTACATGAATTGCTCCAAAAATAATTGCTGAGATAAGTAATGATTTCCAAATTGCTGGATATGTATCCCCGTACTTACGCATAAGCGCATTCAAAATCAATCCTCGAAGCCATATTTCTTCATTCATTCCTACAAAAAACATATTTACGGTGAATAACACCGTATTTGCTATCGAAATGTGTGTTAATGAGGAAAAGTCAACACCTGCATTACTTACAAAAACACTTGCAATTCCAATTACCAAAAACGGACTACCATATAGAAGACCTTTCATGAATCCTCTTTTCGTTAGCCCTGCTGTATCCTGCAAGCCCAGAAATCGAATGAGCAGCGCACAACACAAAACGATACAGACATCTGCGCATAACTTGTCAAAACCCATAACAGGATTATCATCCCATGAGAAAAAAGAAGAAATCGATAGTAATGCAAAAGAAATCACTATAGAAAATATTACAACATATTTATTTATATAAGCTCTCATGTCTTTCGTCCCCTTTATATTTATCATTCGGCATTTAATACAAACTTCTCATATTTGTCGTCTCGCATTTTCCCCTTAAGAACTTGTACTGTATTCTCATATTCATTAGGAACCTCGTTATATGTGGCAATCTTAAGCGGAGCAAAGCCCAAATCTAAATAAATAGCAATCGCCTTATAACTCCAAGTTTGAGTATCAAGCCATACATCACATCCTGGCATCAGTTTATAAACACTAAAATGATTTAAGTTTCTCCCATTCGTTCTTTGTAATAGCAAACACCTTTGTTATTTCATTTACTTCATCTTCAAACTCATCTACTTGATGGCATCCCCATGAAATTGCCGATTTTGCAGATGGTTCATTCGTATACTTCATATAAGAATAGATTTCGTTAAATGGTGTATTGTTAAATGTCCAATCTCTAACTGCCGATGCAGCTTCTTTTGCATACCCTTTTCTCTGCATGTCTTTTCGGATATGATAGCCAATTTCAGGCTTTATAACACCGCCTATATTCTGCATCGTAAGACCACAATCACCAATCATCTCTCCTGTATTCTTTAAACACACCGCCCATAATCCGAATCCAAAAATTCTATATCTTTCCATATTTCTTTCAATCCAACCACGAACCCTTGCCTCATCAAAAGTATATGGATAATGTTGCATAATATCGGAATCTGAAAGTACTGCATATAGAGCATCATAATCATCCATATTCATTTCACGTAAAATAAGCCTATTTGTTTCTATCATCATAAAATTTTACCCCTTGATTTATGAAATTTGATCTTTAGTCCTTGCTTTCTACCTAACTCCATAAGTATATCACGCGTAGTATTTCGTTACTAGTTAAATTTAAATTTATTGTCAATAAATGCAATAGTTTGTCGGTAATCCATTTATCAACATTTCCACTATGAGTATAAGTTAGGCCTATACCTTTGTTGTAGGAAATCAGTATCTGCTTTAGCTGCCCAAAGTGTAGACAAGTTACTAATTTAAAAGTGATCTTGTATATTCATGAAAGAATATACAAAAGTTCTTTATTGTGATAGTATGGTAGAAACGTAAAAATTTACTATTATATTAAATGGAGGGAATAATTATGATTAGAGAGATTAAGGTATCAGAACTGAATGAATTATTAGAACTGTATTTGCATCTCCATGAGGAATCTGTACCAGAGATGACCGAAAATTTGAAGAAAACTTGGGATACAATTATCAATGATAAAAATCATCATATCATTGTAAAAGAAGTTGATGGAAAAATTGTGTCTTCCTGTGTGTGCGTTATTATTCCTAACCTTACAAGGGGGATAAGACCTTATGCATTTATAGAAAATGTAGTTACACATTCCGATTACAGAGGACAAGGATTTGCAACGGAATGTTTGCAATATGCCAAGAAAATAGCGAAAGATGAAAACTGTTATAAAATGATGCTACTTACAGGTTCAAAAAAAGAATCAACACTAAAGTTTTATGAACGCGCTGGATACAATAGTTCAGATAAGACTGCTTTTATCCAATGGATTGATTAAAATGGCAAATACTATTATCACAACACATCATTGGGCTAAGGTTGTCACCCTGTTCGGGGTAAGGAGCTTCGCCCCTTACCCTGGACAGACCTCTGCTCTTGTAATCTATCCTAATATATTTAATGGATAAGTTAGCAATCTACCGTTTTTGTGAAATCAATACCATCCATGCAGGAAGAACTGCCATCGGATTCTTTTTCCAATCATTGATATCTTTTGTTTCTTCCTCTGTCTTTGTAATCAACTCTTCATAGGTATACCAAAAGGATGCATCAATCGCAGTAAGCTCTGACATTTCTTTAATTTGCAATCCTGACATCACATTTGCGTTCACAATATCCTGTACTCTCCAATGCAAATCTGGATAAATATCCTGATATGATTTTCTAATTTGAGGTTCTTTCCATGGTTCTCCTGTAAAAGGTCTATTAAAAGGATGTAAATCATACATTACAGAATAGCCATCTTCTTTTAATACCCTCGCTATATTTCGGTACATCCCTAGTAAATCTCCGATCCATGAAAGTGTTCCATTCGAGGTGTAAACTAAGTCATATGTAGAATCCTTTATTTGAGATAATTCCATTGTATTGTCGCATACAAACTCGATATCAAGTCCCCATTGATCTGCAATTACTTTCGCATTCTCTAACTGTCTCTCGCTTATATCTGCCGAAGTAACCTTTGCTCCAAACAACGCAAAAGCCAATGCGGCATGGTTATCTCCACTTGAAGGAAGTAAAATCTTTTTCCCTGCAAAGCAATTCATATATTTTCTGTAGCATGAGAAAAACCTCTGGATGGAAAGCTGATTCAGGATTTTCTTTTAATTTTTTTAATTGTTTCTCTGTTCTTAATGAGTTATACCACTCAGAGTCTGAAACATCATTCCAGTATTCTTTTACTTCTTTTTCCCAATTTTCCATACAAAATCTCCTCCTTCATACCATACAGCTTCTTCGCCTACAAACTGTTCACCACGAACTTAAGTATCATCTGTTATCACCTTCCAATCATCGTAAATATAATAAACTATTTATCTGATTTTTTATATAATGTTCAAAATAAGTGCTTACCGGATATTCTAGCATTGGACCATCGTATACTTTCATCCTTGTCACATAATCTGACATACCATCAACATACAGCATAATTTTCATCAAGATCACATCAAGCTCCAAGTCATTTTTAAATAGCTTTTGTTCAATACCTTTTTGAATTAATTGAGTTACCAGCATCATAAACTGGGCACCTGTCTGTTGAAGTTTAATTTGTGGCAACATCGTTTTCATTTTCTGTGGATAGTTCGTCATATATATTGATAATTCCAATCGAATTTTTCCAATAATAGAAGGACATGCTTCCATGTAATCTCCTAATTGACGAAAAGCAGAGATTAAACCCGATTTGACATCATCATTTTGCATATCTACAGAAAAAGACAATTCATCAACACTAGATAGTATTTCATTTATCATATCGATCAATAGTTCATCTGTGTCTGAATAATAAAAATAGATTCCGCCCTTAGATAATCCTGCTTTTTTCACAACATCTAACATGCTAATATCATAAAGCGGCTTTTTCTCAAATATTTCCCATGTAGAACGAACAATCATATTTCTCTTTTCCTGTTTATATGCTTCTGTAACTTTTGGCATAGGCTAATTATCCTTATGCTTTTTCATAAAATAATCTATTATCATAGTTACAATAATAACAAAAAGCATCAATAATGTCGATGAAATTAATTCATTGGTTACTCCTGTCACTTCCCAAAATGCATTAATAGCTGCATGAGCTAGAATTGCCATAAAAATACTGCCTGATACATATGTAATAAAACCAAAAAAATGATAACATAACCGTATTAATACAAAACCACATAAAATTTATATTATGCTGATTTGTACCATCTATCAACCATAACGGCAGATGCCATATTACCTAAATAATTCCTACATAAACTGCAGCGATTATATGCGGATATTTTTTCTCAAGTTCTGGCTGTAGCATACCTCTCCAACCTATCTCTTCTATACCACCGCCAATAATCATCGGAATAATCAAGACAAATCCCATGTATATTGGCTGTTTTATCTGCGTAAGTCCAAACAATACAGGAATGAACTGAATCGTCATTGCTCCTCCAATTGTATGCACATACATCCAAACAGAATGCTTAGGATTTACAATACTCTTCAAAAATCTTTTAGATTCATCTTTAGAACTACTTAACTTTTTAAGATATATCTCACATAATGCCGGTGTAATTCCACCCAAAACATAAATTATTTTTCCAATAGGGCTAGCAAAGGAAATAAACTCAATCCCAAATTTTCCTGCTGCAGCTACAATTCCCCACAACAACCAAGAAACCAAAAATGTAACTATTAAATATCTTTTTGTAATCATATTCATAAAATCCTCCTGTAATATAAATGAGAGATACCAGCCATTTTTTCTTATTCTTACCAATCCATATCCGAATTCAGCACCTTTATTGCTGTGATGCCACCTAAAACATTTCTTCAACAAGACACTCATTAGGTATAATAACCTCATTTCTAAGCCCTCTTCCGACATCTACCGAGCATATGGTACAATGTGGTTTCTTTCCCTCTTTCCAAAGGTCTTTCAGTTCTGTAATGGTAAATGGTCCACACTCGGTACTATTTGCAAGAAGTGCTTCCCTTATCTCTTTCTGAAGTTCCTCACCATGAATCAGCTCGTCAACCTTCTTTGCAATAACTTGAAACAAACCGTATTTCCCTTGTAGGAATCTAAGAATGCCTGAATCATACCAGTCTGGTATGATTCAGGCATAAAAAATGAAAGGATTACCACAATAACCCTTTCATTGAAAAACCAACTTTTTAACATTCATGTAATATTTCTTCCAATACATCTACAGCATTTGCAACCATGTTAGGGCAAAACTGCGTAAACAAATTATTTTCTTTCACATATTTAATACCTTCCGCCGTAGAAATATCGCACTTCAGTAAATCATTACATATGTACGAACCACTAACTTTTGCAAAACGTTCCATCATTTTGTCATTAACTTCGTTTGCAAGTTGTCTACTTGATAGATCGTTTTCATCATATTGTCCATACAACAACCCTAAAACCATCAGTGCTCCAGTACAAGCTCCACAAACTTCTCCTTTTCGCATTCCACTACCAAAGCATGCACCAAGTTTCAATGCTTGTTCTTTCGTAAGACCACACTCATCAGCAAACGCAACCAATACAGCCTGTGAACAATGAAATTTTTTATTAAAATACTCCAATGCTATTTTTTTCTTTTCAGACATTATTTTATCCTTTTTTCTCACATATTCTAATCGGTTCTTTGGCATCAAAATTACTCTGCATAGTCCATATTAGTGCTTCGCAATTTCTCATGACCAATATTTCAAGTGAATTGTCTATCCCTTTATCCTTCCATGCTTGAAGAAATTTTCTAGAAGGATGATTAAATATTTCCTCTCGAAGTTTCTCGTTATGTACTATCTCTAAAACTCCAGTTACCCTAATTTGTATACCGTTTGCATTAAAACATAGTTCTGCTTTTGGATTCTTTAAAATCTGCTTATAAACATCTTTAGTCGATGCAGTATGAAATACTATTCCATTCTCATCAGCTTTAAAGAGCATCATACCTCTTACCCGTGGTTGATTTCCATCCATCGTTGCCAAATAAAAGCCTACGTTTTGATTCATAAAATCATAAATTTCCTGTTTTTTCATCTTGTATACCTCCTTTTCTTCATTTTAATATGGAGATATTAATTTAAATATAATTATCCATTCATTTTATTTAATTATTCAACCATCTAAATAAAACTTTTTCTATATTCTTGTGGTGAAGAATTAACTCTACTAGTAAAGCACGAAGAAAAATAAGCTACACTACTAAATCCACACGATATGGCTATTTCAGTAATATTCAATTCATTACGCCTTAACATTTCTTTTGCCTTTCTTATTCGAACATCAAGCAAATATTCTATAGGAGATAAACCTATTTCTTTCTTGAAATGTCTATTAAATGTTGTTTCTGACATACAACCTAATTCCGCTAACATTTTTACAGTAATACTATCCATATAATGTTGTTCAATAAATTGCTGAACTTTTGCAATTGAATAATTCGAAGAAACCATAACTTGATTATAGTTTTCACCTAAAATAAAACGAATAATCCAATGAACTATGATTTCTACTTGAGCATTTATTAATACTTCTGAATTTTTGTATTGTTTTGTATATTCATATATAAATGAATTAATATTTTTTAATATATCTATATGAACTTCAAATTTATAGCCGTTAAATATTTCGATTTTATCTCTATACATTGCATATATTTTATCAAAATATTCTTTTTCAATTAATATGATATAACAATTTCTACATCCTTTTCTTGAATGTTTTTCAAAAGGCGAGCTAATATTGGCTATATATACAGTTTTTTCATTTGATAAATCATCAAAATCTATTATTACCTCATAACAAGGATATTCATAAATATTTTCCAATTTACATTTTTTACTGTTAACTGGTACAAATACTCCCATTACTCTACTAGCATAACAATCATATGATTTTTTATCTACAAAATATTGATCAACCATATATTTATCTCCATACTCCAGTTTTGACTAATATAAACCATAAAAACCTAGCCTCTTGTCAATTAATAATTTTGGCACTTTCAAGTCCTTACTTTTCCTCACAAACCTGGAAAATATAGAATTTCAAGTAATAACTTGCATCTGCGGCCCAAAGGATTGGATGATCTGCTGCTTGAGTACGGTATTCTACCTGACGTAGACGCTTATGAACATTTCGTGCAGCCTGTCCAATCGTTTCTGTAAATAACTCAGGAGTCATAAAGTGAGAACAGGAACATGTTGCAAGATAACCACCATCTTTCAGCAGTTTCATTGCTCTAAGATTGATCTCACGATATCCCTTTACCGCATTCTTTACAGAATTACGTGATTTTGTAAATGCAGGTGGATCAAGAATGATGACATCAAACTTTTCTCCTTCTGCTTCTAATCTTGGTAATAATTCAAAAACATCTTCACATTGGAAACGTACTACTTTTTCTAGCCCATTTAATTCAGCATTCTTACGAGCCTGTTCACAACCAAGTTCGGAAGCATCCACACCAAGAACTTCTTTTGCTCCACCGATGCCAGCATTTAACGCAAAAGATCCTGTATGTGTGAAACAGTCAAGTACTTTTGCCCCCTTACAGATATGCTGAATTGCTAAACGATTGTACTTTTGATCTAAAAAGAAACCTGTCTTTTGACCATCTTGTATATCCACATAGTACTTTACACCATTCTCTTCGATCATAACATTCGTATCAAATTCTTTTCCGATAAATCCTTTGACACGTTCCATGCCTTCTTGTAAACGAACCTTCGCATCAGAACGTTCATAAACGCCACGGATTTCAATTCCATCGTTCTTTAAAATCTCTTCTAATAGACGAATAATGGTTAACTTCATCTTATCAATACCTAATGCTAAAGATTCCACAACTAATACATCTGAAAATTTATCGATAACAATTCCAGGTAAGAAATCGGCTTCCCCAAAAACTACTCTACAACAAGAAGTATCTACTGTCTTTTTACGATAGTCCCAAGCGTCCTGTAAACGCATACGCAAAAATGCTTCGTCAATTTCCTGTCCCTTCACACGGCTCATCATACGAACGCGAATTTTTGATTTTTCATTAATAAATCCTGTTCCCATACAATAACCGTCGAAATCCTGAACTTCAACTAGATCACCGTTTGTAAATTCTCCTTCTACCTTTGCGATTTCATTATCATATATCCAGAGTCCGCCTGCTTTCAGACTTCTTCCTTCACCTTTTTTTAATACAACTACTGCCTTATCCATGTTGCTACTACCTTTCCATTTCGAATTTATATCATTAGTCTTGCTTCTTAGTAAATATAAATAACTTACTAAAGATATAGTTTACCACAATAACAATCACTGCTAATGCTAATTTCACGATCATATCAGGAAATTTCATCCATGTAACAAAAATTAAGATTCCTACTTCCTCAATTCCAAGTGTTACTAGACGAGCTGAAAAAAATTTAATTATTTTAGTAATTTCTTTCCCTTTTTCTTCAATTCCACTTCCAAATACAAACAAATTATTCGTAACATAGGCAAATATTACTGCGACTACCCATGCGATAATGTTAGCGAGCAATTCGTTTATTCCAAATTGAATTCTTAACAATCGATAAGAAAGAAGATTGACTGCTGTTGTTAATAATCCCACAATGACATAGGAAACTGTCTCTTTTGTTACAAATTTATTCCATAATCTTTTAAATAAACTCATATCCTCCATAAACATTCCTCGATTCGAATTAATATAATAATTATAGCAAATATATGCCAGAAAAACAACGCACATCTCTTTACAAAAAACTATCTAGGTGGTACATTAGATATATAGTTTTAATAGGATTTATAATTTTCATTGGGGGAAAAATGCATGAGCTTAATTCTAAGGAATCTGATGGAAGATGTCGTAATCAAACAACTAGATGAACTTATTGAAGTATTTGGAGGATGCCAATGTGAGCTATGTCGTCTCGATATTGCCTCTTATGCCTTAAATCGACTTCCAGCAAAATACGTTGTTACGACCCAAGGAGAATTGCTTTCTAAATTGGATTCTTTAGATCTTCAGTTTGAAGCAAATATTACGACGGCTGTGACACAAGGGATCTTATTGGTAAACAAAAATCCAAGACATGCCGTTACAAAAACGGAAGAGATATAAATTTCTTTTGAGACTATAAAATTTACATAATTAGAGGGGCTGTGAAAAAACAGCAAAAGAGATAAGCGTAAGAGGCGGGAAGTCAAATTAGAATCTGCTGCCTTTCCCTTTCGGCCGGACTTAGCCAAATTCTAATTTGATTTCCCTTCTCTCTCCTCGTTGCTCTTTTTGCTTTTTTTCACAGCCCCTTGTTATCCGATTGTTGGATTAAAAATACTTTTTGTTTCCCCATAGATTACTCTTTTTTAAATCGACATATTCATTGTAGGCGCGCTCAAGAATCTGCTTTTCGTTTGTAAACTTGAGCATATGATATGCTTCATGAAACTTATAATACCCTGAGTCCATAAAATACTCTTCTCTTTGTGGTTTACTGTAATAGCTATCAGACATCATAAGGTACCAATGAACATCCTTTAGTACGGTATTCTGCGGAGTATTAAAGGTATATTGGCTTTTGCCTATATACTTGATAATCGAAGCTACAGTACCTGTCTCCTCTTTCACCTCGCGAATCGCAGTTTCTTTATACTCTTCACCCTCTTCTACGGTTCCCTTTGGTAATACCCAGCCTTCATACTTGTTCTTATAATTCTTATACAATAATAAGATCTTTCCTCTGAAAATCACTACACCACCACAGCTTGTTGCCTCAATCATCGCAATGCCTCCTGTTTTCTGGTGTAACCTATACCTGTTTTATAGTATACAACATTTGATAGCGATTTTCAATAAAAATCTATTTCAGACAACTCGACATGAATGCGCTTTTTCTAGTTAATAATTAATGATGCAATTTGGTAACGCATTCTGCAACACAAGGATTTGTTCCTCTGTCAGCCTGTTATTGCTTAAGTCCAAGAATACCAGATTCTTAAGCGAAGTAAGTTTTGATACATCTTTGATATTATTACCATCCAGATAAAGCATCTTAAGTTTGGTTAACTGCTCAATACCTAATACATTTGGTAATTGGTTATTGGATAAGCTTAAAACCTCCAAGTTCATTAATTCCTTTAACGATACTACCGTAACAATTTCATTATCCGCCAAATCAAGTTCCTTTAAAGTCACAAGCTTTTTTAATGCCCTAATATCCTGAATTCCATTCTTATTCAGTTTTAATGTCTCCACCTTAGAAGATGAACTTAATTCAGATAAATTCGAGATTGCATTGTTACTAAAATCCATAACTTTAGCTTCATCCAACAACTCTATCTCTTCGAGAGAATCCAGTTCTTCACCACTATGTATTAAAGTAATCGATTCTTCTTCTGGAATATACGTCACAGAATCCGGTTTTGCTTCCTTTAAATCTGGTTCATTTGTAGGACTCATTTCATCAGTTGAATCCTTAACAGATGGATTTTCCCTTTCGTAAGTTTGATCTGTATTGCATAACGCGTCGGTAGGATTAAGGATAGCATTTGGTATTCCAGTTTCTACGGTATCTCTATGATCCATAGAAATAAAATCTCTCTTAATCAACAAGATCAATACAGCTATGGTTAAAACTGAGGTCCATATAGCTAAAACCCAAGGTCCCATATTCTTAGTTCTTTTTAAAGCTGCCAAAGAAACTCGAGGTTCATCGATTTCTTTTAAAGAATCATCCTTGAACACAGTTTCCTTCTGCTGTACTGCTTCTTCGGAAAGTTCAGTCTTCAATTCCTGTTGCAATTCTTCTTGCATCAGTTTAATAGCTTGCTCCTGCTGCAAGAGTTCATCACATTCACTTTTATCTTCTTGTGTAGCTGCCACATAGATCTCAGGTTCCTCCACCACATTGGAATTGATCGGTTCTGTTAACACATCTCCTAAAAAAACACTGATTGCAATTAAAGCATCCTGAAACTCTTTTGCCGATTGATATCGGTCTTCCGGCAAGAACTCACAAGCCTTCAGAATGACTCGTCCAAGTTCCTTGGGGCCATTGCGTGGAAGCGGTTTATGTTTTTCATCCAGCGGCAACTCATTATGATTTAAAAATGTATATAGAACCAAACCAAGAGAATAGATATCTGCTCGATTGTCATAACGTTCTTGCGAAAGGATTTCTGGAGCTGTATATGCGCTATAATCGGACACACTTAAGAGAATGTTGTCCGAATCGAAATCCTCCTGCTCCTTGGCTTTGATCAAAGAAAAATCTCCAAGCTTATACTGACCATGTTCCGATAGGTAAATACAATCAGGTTGTATATCACCATGAATGATATGATATCGTTCACAAAGATCGAGAGCTTCACAAATATTTCTACCTAAAAAAATCACATCTTGGTAAGTCATTGATATCAAATCATAACTGTCTTTAAATCTCTCTAAAAACTCGGTTCGTATGAGAATCTCATAGCCAGGCGGGTCACTTACCTCATAAAATAAATGTTCTTCGCAGGAAACAATATGCTGCCGATCTGGTAAGCTTTCCAAAAGACAAACTTTTCGATAAATATCAGTAACTAGTTCTTTGTATTCCTGTGCTTCCGTTTTATCTTCTGTCGGTTCGAACGGTGCACATTCATCATATTTATCTCTTGAAATTTCAATGACTTTCATGATACTGTACTCGCGAAGGCCATCCTGCTCACGGTAGATTTTAAATGCGGAGCATGATTGAGCCGTACCAATATAAGAATCGATATACCAATCATCAAAAAACGGTTCTCCGCTTTTCAAATCATTCATGTTCATATTGTTGTCTCCCTGCAATCATTAAAATAACTTACGATACCGTAATGGAAACAAATACTGTCTTTCCATTCTTTGTCTTCAAGCTGATCTGTGTCTTTCCCTTTTTAACTGCAGTAACAACACCATTAGAATCCACTTTCGCAACGGAAGGATCTACACTCGAGAATGTAACAGATTTATTCGTTGCATTCGATGGACTAATCGTATATGTAATCTTTTTTGTATTGCCAACATTTAATATAAATACATTGGAATCTGCTTTAATACTGCTTACCTCTACTTTTGGTACAGGAGTTGGTGCTTTGGTTGGGGTTGGTGCTTTTGTGGGAGTTGGTGCTTTCGTGGGAGTAGGCACCTTTGTTGGCTTAGGTGCCTTCGTTGGAACTGGCGTCGGTTTATTTTTTACAGTCACTTTACATTTTGCAACTACTTTGCCATTCACTGAATAGACAGCGATTGTTGCTGAACCAGCTTTCATAGCTTTAATCTTACCCACATCATTAACAGTAACTATCTTCTTATTACTTGATTTATATAAATACTTCTCAGTTGCATTCCCTGGAGTAACAGTTGCCTTGAGATTTTTGATATCTCCAACCATAAGATTTAACTTCGTCTTTGCTAACTTTATTTTTTCAATTGCAACATAATCACCCGTTGTTAATGTATAATACGAACCCAGTTCATTTGGTCCGTTATTTTCAAGTGTTACATAATAATTTCCGTTTGCTTCATCAATTACATATTCTTTAAAAGCTGGGAATCCAGATATTACTTCTAAAAACTCTAAATTCTTATATGTATCATAAACCTTCACTGTGATAGGAGCTTCCGAATGATTTCTAACACTTATCTTAATGTTTTCCTCTGAGTTTAAAACAATCTTATAGTAATCCATGGTTTCGCCATAACCTAAGACACCTTTTTTCTGATCCACATTGGTCATAGTTACAGGGTTTGTAAATGAACTTCCGCCACCTTTATCTGTTGAATTAATCTCTTTAAATTTAGCTGATATACTATACTTATTATCTCTGCTTCCATTAGTAAATGTTAGCTTTATATCATATTTTCCTTTTTCAGCACAAAAATCAAAAATAATTGTACTTTTTCCATCAATAACCGTTGACTCAAATGTTCTTTCCGTTTTCGTCTTTTGATTTGTAAGGACTGCGGTTACTGGATATACATTCGCATAATAAACCTTTACACTAATAATTCCACTACAAGTTGGTGTTACTGTAAACGTAACGTTTTCTTTTGACGTTCCCTTTACTGCCTTTCCATCCAGGTCTAATGATCTTCCACCTGTTGCATTTGCACTAGTGGTGCCAAATGCCATTAGAAATAGCACCATAATTAAGCTAGCAATTAAATGTCTACCCTTCATATGTCTATCCTCTCCATTTCTTATAGTGTGACAGTCTGACAAACTTGTTCCTTTCTATGTACAATAACAAGCAGATCAAACTACCCGTTTCGTACAATCTGAAAAACGTGTCCACAAGCCTTCCAGATATTCGCGATGTTTGGACAAAGGAAGTATGATCGTATTAAGCTTCTTCTTTTGTCCTCACTATTCGCGGAAATGACATCTCAAAAAAGATTTTTAAGATGTCATCTCGTGTACTTGTAATATTAATATTTTAATCTATCTCATTCGTATTGTCAATTACTGTAATATGCTTCAATAATTTTCTTTGCAATAGGTACTGCATACTTACTTCCACTTCCTGAACTTTCTACGAGAACACTGATCGCGATCTGAGGATTTTCAACCGGAGCAAATCCAACAAACCACGCGTGTGGTTCTTTGCCTGTCTCAAACTCCGCAGTTCCTGTTTTTCCTGCTACTGAAACTTTCATGCCAGAAAGTTTTGTACCAGTACCATTTTGCACGACTTCAGTCATATACTCTGTTAAAAGCTGTGCCTCGGATGGTTCTATAATCTTACCTATCGTATTAGGATCGTTTCTGGAAATTATTGCACCAGAAGCTGTCTCCACATGATCGATTAAATATGGTTTCATCAAAACACCATCGTTAGCAACGATAGCTGCAATCATAGCATTATGAAGAGGTGTTATCTGTGTTTTTCCAAGGCCAATTACCGTCTGAGCATAATCTATCTTGTCACTGGTGCCATTTAATACAAAACTAGATTTGCTTGTCTTTAAGTCAATTGGTAATTTTGTATTAAAATACATGCTTGTGCAAAGTTCATGAAATTTATCCATGTTTAGTGTACTACCTAAGTTTGCAAAGGAAGTATTACATGAATTTGCAAAGGACTGTTTCAGACTTTCCTTCCCATGTTTCTGACCACCTGCACAGTGAATCATAACCTGATTAAATTTATCCTCACTCTTACAATTAAACTCATAATCTTCATAATTTGGGTTCTCTCGAACATATTCTAACGCAGTCAAAATCTTGAATGTTGAACCTGGAGCATACAAACCTTGTGTTGCACGATTCAACAGTGGTGAGTTATCGGCTGAACTTAAAGTTTCCCAGTCTCGATTGACTGTATTCGGATTATAATCCGGTTTCGACACCATCGCAAGAATCTTACCTGTGGAAGGTTCCATTACAACAACTGCACCTCTATGATCTCCTAATGCATCATATGCAACCTTCTGCAATTTTGTATTTAACGTTGTTACAACATTATTTCCCTTGTTCTTTTCCCCGTTTAATGTAGTAAAAAGTTTGCTGACTGGATTCTCATCGCAAGTGAGCAATGAAAAACTCTCCGATTGTTCAATCCCTGTCTTTCCATGGTCCACTCGACCGACCACATGAGAAAACACCTTATCATACGGATAAACTCTTGCTTCCTTGCCTTCCTCTAGTTCGATTGTCTGTGCAAGGATCTGGTTATCGGAAGACAATACTTTACCACGAACCACATAATTTGCTAGTAAATCTTGACGTTTGTTATAGGAACTATTAATTACGATTTTTCCCTGAACTGCAACGAAGTAGCCATAATAACCCACTCCCAAAAACAATAAGGCTGAAAATATATAGGTCAGAGATAAGATCGAACGATTGTAAAACTTCTTTGTCTTAGCGATAAACTCTGCACTTTCCACTGCAACCTGACTACCCGTTTCCTCTCTTCGCATATGAAGTACATACATTCCCTGTATGATACTAAACATAATAATACTGCTTAAGACAGAAGAACCACCATAACTTACTAACGGCAAAGTAACTCCCGTAGAAGGGATGCATTTGACAGCGCCGCCAATATTTAAGAATACCTGAATCATATACATTGTACTAAGTCCAAGGGCAGTAATCTTATAAAATGGATCTTTAAATTTAACGGAAATATTAATAAACATGATAAAACAGCTTAAACAGATTAGGCAAATGCAGATACCAACAATGGCTCCCATCTCTTCCGAGATTGCTGAAAAGATAAAATCACTTTCTGCTACCGGAATATTCGTCGGAAGCCCCTGTGTGAGTCCCATTCCTGTAAATCCTCCGGTACCAATTGCAAATAAAGATTGCGCAACTTGAAAGCCATCTGTTTCAATTACTGCAAATGGATCAATAAATGCAGCTACACGTACTCTAACGTGTCCAAACAACTGATATGCGATCATCGCGGCTGCAACTCCTCCTGCGCCTCCACATAGCAGATATAAAGATTTGCCTGTTGCTGAATAAAGCATGATAATATAAGTAACAGAAAATAGGAAAGCTCCACCGAGATCCTTTTCTAATACAAGTATACTCACATGAACAATCGCTAATAAGGAAACGATTACGACATGCTTAAAATCATTCTTTTTGCTTAATACCGATGCAACAAAAAAGATAAATAATAACTTTACAAATTCCGAAGGTTGTATTTCAACAAAGCCAAGGGACAGCCAGTTTTTTGCTCCCCCATGTACTGTACCAAAAAACAATACAATCAATAAAGTTAAAATACCCGCCGCAGCATACGCGTAAGAAAAATTACGCAATGTACGAAAACGGTCGATTATCATTGGAACAATCAGACAAAGTCCTAGTGAAACTGTCGCCACCGCAAACTGTCGTATTCCCAATTCAAAAGAAATACGAGTAATCATAATAAACCCAAGCATTAACAGCATCATCATATTACGAAATACCGGTAACGACATCTTTTTGTAACTTATCCGGTAAAGAGCACTAAATCCAATAAACATGAAAAGTTGTGCGCCATACAGGATCAATATTTTAGAATCCTCACTTGCAACATAAAGTGCAATGAAATTCATACCATGGATCAGATACATCAAAGCTGTCATTATATGCGTTCTACGATCTCTTGGTTTTCCAGGTTTCATCATAACCACACGAAACGATATAAATGCATACAGCGTGATGAATATAATACTGAGGTATTTTACCAATTCAATTATTATTCTCGTCATAACTTCCCCTCCCATAAAGGTAAGCTCTTATAAGTGCCTACCTCTACAGTATTCCTCTCTTAAAGTGTCCTTTCGAATATTTTGAACTATCATAATCGATCTCCAAATCATTATAAAAGACATCTTCAAAATTCTTTAAAACCTTTGTAACTTCTGCTTCATCTTCTGTCGTAAAATCCAAGCGAATTCCAGAGAACTTCATCTCTTT
>JAQXNU010000034.1 GCA_029098165.1 Clostridiales bacterium | reverse complement strand
GAGGATTTTACTTTGAATAAATCAAGTAGAAGATTAAGATGATCAATTACTTTATTGTATTCTATATCAACGGTAGGAATTAATTCCTGTAACTTGTGTAGCAATACTTCTTCTTCAAAACCAGCAATTTTTTTTTTCTTTGCAAGTGATGATAAACCTTTCACTAAATCCATCATCTGCTTTCCTGTTGCATCAGGAATTCGCTCACCAGAACGATATCTGCTGATACTGGTTTCAGAAAGACCAGAAGCTTCACTCAATTCTTTGGAAGAACAATGGATTTGTTCAATATATTGATTGATTACATTAGAAAAACTCATAGTAACCCCCATAGTAATATCCCCCCTACTACGATCCTATGTATTACGAATTTGCAAGACAAATAGTATATAGGAACTGTAACCTAGAATTTCCGATTTGTCAATGACACATATGGAAATTTTATGAAAATAATGTCGGAAAATAATATAATATCTGTATAAAGGAAAGGCCTTAAAGAAAATTATACAAAAAGGAGGAAAATCTATGGGTAAACATAGCTTAAAGAAAATAACAAGTTTTATCCTTATTCTTAGTTTAATTCTAGCACCATTTCTGGGAAATATTCAGAGCGCGTATGCTGGAACGGAAGAGGAGCAGCAACAGATTAATGCTTGGTTTGATACAAACGGAAAAATAGACGAACCAAAAAATCTTTTATTTTATCAAGATAGTGTGAATGCTGTATTTGACTTATTAGCAAATAAAAGTCCAGAAGAAGCATGGACTACAAACTTATCACAAGCTATCAGAACGTTGACTAATGATTTAAACTTAGATCCAATCTTAGATATCATAAGTATTGTTGATATCACGATTGAAACATACGATGGAGTAACAAGAGAACAAAAAATTAAATACGATTTATCTGAATTGAAATTGCAAGATTATCAGAAATATATTCCAAGTATTGTAGATCGCCTATCGGAATATGCTGGAGATGAAAACGAAAATGCATTTACCAAATATGCAGGTGATCATGAAGCTACAGATGAGTACTGTAATGCAGTGGTAGATTTACTTCGTGGAATCAGAGAAGGAGTAACTCGTGTTGATGAAGCAACTTGGGAGAATGAATGGGCAGTTCCAAGTGCACATGACTATGAAAGCCAAGTAAATGCTATTGTAACTGCATATACTTCCGGAGAAGGAATGGCAGCGGCAGTTAACAATCTTGTTACTGAATTAAAAGGAGATACTAGTCTTTTAGATTTGTCTAAAAATAACTTTACTGATCTTAAAAGTTTAAATGATGTGGCTTGGGATAACTATAATAAACAAGAACACTCCTGTGAGAGAAAAACTACCGATTTTTTATATTCCATGGAGCCAGAAAAGTTACAGAATGGTGGCTTTGATGAGTACGTGGGAACATTCCAAAAGAGGATAAAGGCTAATTTAATTGATCAAGAAAGTGCATTTGGTAACTACTTCACTAGTCAGAATAATGATAGTATTGGTTGGGCTATTCAAGATTTAATCAGTGAATTATATCAAACAGTAAAAGATGTTGATGAAAAAAAATGGGAGTATACCTGGGTATCTCCAAGTGCATATGACTATGAAACCCAAGTAGATGCCATTGTAGCTGCTTATAATACTTCCGGAGAAGGAATGACCGAGGCAGTGGATCAGTTAGTTACCGAATTAAAGAAAGACAGTACACTTTCAGAGCTATATCAAAATAGTTTTACTGATCTTAAAAATTTAAAGGATGATGAGGCTTGGGATAATTATTATAAGCAAGAGCCATCCTGTGAGAGAGTACTTACCGATTACCTATATTCCATTGACGCAAAAAAACTAGAGAGTAATAGTTATAAATATTATGTCGAGTTTTATCAAAAGAGATTGAAAGAGCATATGGAAGAACAAAAGAACCATGGGGAGGAAGAAAGAAGTGCTCTTTATCGTTACATGAATGGTGACAAAAATTGTATTGGCTGGGCAATTCAAGATCTGATTCAAGCATTATTCGACACAGTTAGGGATATGGATGAAGCTACTTGGGAGAGCGAATTTGCAACTCCAAGTGCACATAACTATGAGAGCCAAGTAAATGCCATTGTAGCTGCTTATAAAAATTCCGGAGAAGGAATGACCGAGGCAGTGGATCAGTTAGTTACCGAGTTAAAGAAAGATAGTACACTTTTAGAACTATATAAAAATGGTTTTACTGATCTTAAAAATTTAAAGGATGATGAGGCTTGGGATAATTATTATAAGCAAGAGCCGTCCTGTGAGAGACAACTTACCGATTATTTATATTCCATTGACGCAAAAAATCTTGAGAGTAACAGTTATAAGTTTTATGTCGATTTATATCAAAGGAAATTGAAAGATCATATGGAAGAGCAAGAGAAACGTGGGGAAGACGAAAGAAGTGCTCTTTATCGATATATGATGAATGATGATAAAAAAGATATCGGCTGGGCAATTCATGATCTTATTCAAGAATTATTTCACACAGTCAGGGACATAGATGAAGCCCCTTGGGAGAGCGAATTTGCATCTCCAAGTGCATATGATTATCAGGAAATAATGCAGAACATAAGACGTGTATACAGCACAAGTGAAACAGAATTAACTCAGGCAGTTGATCAATTAATCACAGCGTTAAAGGCAGATGGAGTAATTCAAAAAATAAAAGCAAATGGTATTACTGATTTTAGCAAATTACAAACCCAAGAATCGTGGGATGAATACTGGAGTCAAGAATCACCATGCGAAAAAAGAATTGCAGATTATTTATATAACATGAAGGCAAATAAAATGCAGGGAGAAAGCTACACTGCATATATGAACCTGCTTCAAAAGAAATTGAAGGATATTATTATCAATGATGCAACTGTGGAGGAGGATAGACAATCAGCTCTTTATCGATATCTAAATGGTAAGGATGATGAGTTGCCTTGGGCAATTAGTGATATCGTTATAGAGTTATACTATACAGTCCAGGAGATCGATAATCCGATATCAACGCCATCCGATCCAATACCAGGGCCAGTATCAACACCAGAGCCAACCGCTACTCCTACTCCTAGCCCTACCGTACAACCTACAGAGACAGTTAAAAAAGACGAGGTAGTAGGTGAGGATAACTCAAAAACAACGACAACTATAAAAACTACCATAGATGAAAATGGTAATACTAAGGTAGAAGAGAACAAAGTTGTTACCGATAAAGATGGTAAGGTAAAAGAAACCGTTGTAACTTCAAAAGTTGAAGATAAAGAGACTGGAACATCCATTGAAACTGTACTGAAAAAGGATGGCGATGGAAGTCTTACAGATGCCACCACAACGGTACAAACCGCGATTGAGAGTAAAGTCACAGAAGGAAAGGCAGAAATTGACATCATAACTCCAGAAAAAGCTTTACTTGATACCACAAAAGATACGGAATTAGAAAGACCTTTGGATGTTACAATTAAGCTACCTGAGAAAAAGATTATTGAGCAATTAGCAAGCAGTGATGTAAAAGAGGCTGAGATTAAGATACCAATTTCTTCTGAAATAACTAATAAGGACAAACTTTCAATCAATAATATTAATCTAAGTAAGGAGATTCTGGCATCTGCGAAAGAGAACGGAATAAATATTAAGATAGCTGTAACAGATGAAAAAGGAAAAGAAAAATACTCGATGAGCTTTGATAGTGGTAAACTTGAAAACTCTAAGAAAAAGCTAACCGATATTAATCTAAACCTTGATATTAAACAAGCTTCACAGTCTAGCGAAGTTAAGAACATACTTAAGATTGATACGAACAATAAGGAGAATGATGCAGTAGTACTTGATTTCTCTCATAGTGGAGTGCTCCCTGTTACTATGACTGTTAATGTTTACGTAGGTGAGCAGAAAAATCTTGCACCTGGTACTAAAGTATTTATGTACTACATGAATCCTAATACGAGTAAACTGGATCGCTTACCAAATAATGAGTATACAGTAAGTAACGATTTATTTGTTAAAGTTAACGTAAATCACTGTTCCGAATATGTTTTATTACCAAATGAGGTAAGTAAAGAAGTTCAGGCTGACTTACTTGATCAAATTAGTATTGCTGAGAAAAAGACATTGTATCTTGGTGGTACGAAGGGAAATTACGTTACATTGAAACCGGTTATGCCATCAACAATTGAAAAGGTTAGTAAATTTGACACGATTAAGGATGAAGCAGTTTCTGAAGTCAAAGTATCTTATGCGACAGATAACAAAAAAGTTGTCCGTGTAAATAAGTCTACTGGTAAAGTAGTAGCCGCTGGAACAGGAAAAGCAACAGTAACTACAACATTTAAGTTAGCAAATGGGGAACAGAAGGTTCTAAAGACTGTTGTTACAGTAAAGAAACCTAGTATCAAGATAACCTCCAATACGACTACTTATAAGGTTGGTAAGGCTTATCAACTCACGGCAAAGACATATGGTCTCAAGGGTAATGTTTCATGGAGCGTTTCTGACAAGTCAGTTGTAGTTATTAACAAAGCAACCGGTAAGATAAGAGTTCGTAAGGCTGGAACCGCTATCGTAACTGCAACCTGTGGAGAAGTAAAAAAGACATTTAAAATCGTTGTTAAATAGAAATACGATGAGTTAAAACGGCATCGTCTTCCTATAATAGGCTAACATATATAGCATCTTTGAACAAAAAAGGCGTCAGAATTTAATTTCTGACGCCTTTTTTGACATCGAAAATGAGCGTATGAAATATGATTTTCTCATTTTTTCACGCCCTTTCATTTACTTTGTTGATACAATGGCCTTTTCAATTGCTTTTAGTATGGTATAGCTACTATAGGTTGCTCCAGAAACAGTATCAACATCTAAGGTCTGGGCCTTAATTACATCATTTGTAATTGATTCGGCAGTTTGTCCTTTTCCGTTTCTATGTTTTAATATCGTAATAGTTGTTATTGTATGATTTTTTACTTCGACTTCAACTTCTGCCATAACGATTCCATTCTGGCATTTTCCACAATAACTTCCATTCTCTAAAGTATGTAAGGTGTTGCTGATATCACATAGTGATTGCTTTTTTGGAACAGCAAAAATAAACAATAACGTTAACACTAAAACCAAACCAACGATGGAACTAATTATGATAGTTTTCTTTTTCTTCTTTTTTTCTATTGTAATCACCTTCCTCTTTTTTTCGTTGATACTGTTTTACCACGTTATTGTATACGTTTCAAGTTATAATTCCATTAGAACATCATTAGTATCCTTTCATTTGCAATCAAAAATTTTGCCTAATACATCATCAGTGGATAGAGTGAGTAAATTGCTTGCAACGGGTAGCATTATACTTACCTTGATGGTTGCAGGAATTTTTGTTCTTCGAGTGATGGGCAAGCGATATTCAAGTGATCATTGGGTAAACCGATGGAATCGATCTTTAAGAAAGCATCACAAATTTCTTGGTATCTTATTTGTAGTAGTAACTCTTGTTCACGGTATGACATTATTTACAGGAATATTTAAATTGACGTGGGGAATCGTTTCTTGGATTTGTCTTGTACTTGTGGGACTTAGTTATGCACTAAAGAAAAAGCTACGTGGAAATTGGATTAAGTTACATCGAGTTTTCGCGATTATGTTCATTGTGTTATTAATGCTACATCTAGCAGAATTACCTGCTCTACGTGAATTATATTTACTAATTTCATAATCAAATAAAAACTAAAGGAGTGTACATATGGCTAAATTGCAGTTGATTCATATGAATAAAAGCTATACTAATGGTGAAACCGTTGTCGCATTAAAAGATGTTTCTTTATCGTTTCGTGAACATGAATTCGTTTCGATTCTTGGCCCTTCAGGTTGTGGAAAAACAACGATGTTGAACCTGATTGGTGGTCTTGATCGCTATGACAGTGGAGATTTGATTATCAATGGAGTTTCTACAAAGGAGTTTAAAGATGCGGATTGGGATGCATATCGAAATCAATCCATTGGTTTCGTATTTCAAAATTATAATTTGATCGGACATCAGACGGTTCTTCAAAATGTCGAAATTGCAATGACACTTTCCGGTGTCTCAGCAACCGAACGAAGAAATCGAGCAATCAAGGCTCTTACCGATGTTGGTCTTGCGGAAAAAATCGACAAAAAACCTAATCAATTATCGGGTGGTCAGATGCAGCGAGTAGCAATTGCACGTGCCCTTGTGAATAATCCTGATATTATTTTAGCTGATGAACCGACAGGAGCACTTGACAGTACGACTAGTATTCAGATCATGGAGCTCTTAAAGGAGGTATCAAAAGAGCGTCTTGTTATCATGGTTACTCATAATGGAGAACTAGCAAAAGAATACTCTAGTAGAATTGTCCAGCTTTTGGATGGAAAACTCATATCGGATAGTAAACCGATGGTTGATGCAAAAGCCCAGAAGGTGGAAAAAAAGAAACTATCTAGAACGTCAATGTCATTTTTTACTGCAGCAGCTTTATCTTATAAAAATTTACTTACGAAAAAGGGAAGAACGATCATTACCTCCATTGCAGGAAGCATTGGTATTATCGGTGTGGCATTGGTATTAGCTCTTTCCACTGGATTATCCGATTATATGACAAGAGTGCAGGAGGATTCTCTTTCAGGTCTGCCGATTACCATCTCAGAGCAGGCACAGGAAATTGAATTTGGTCCGAAACGTCATGAAGGAAATGGAATGGTACATCTTACCCAAATTGACGAAGAAGGTAAATACACGGACGAAAATATTATTTACAACTATGATAAAAATGCAAATGTAATCCAACATACCAATGTTTTTACACAAGAGTATTTTGACTATGTCGATCAGATAAAAACAGTACTTCCAGATGATGTAAGAGCAGTATCTTACTCCCAAGGAGTCCAAGCAAATTTATTAGCAAAATGGGATGATTCCATCGTGAAATTTAGTACAGGAAATACCGAAGGGACAGAGGAAGAAGGAGAAGAAAGCCACCATGGCAATGGGTTATATTGGCAAGAAATGGCGGATAATGATGAATTGATCCTCTCCTTATATGATCTGATTGGAGAGGAAAGTAGATTACCTGAGAAAGCAAATGAAGTTCTTCTTGTTGTGGATGAATATAACCGAATTGATACTGCATTTTTTCAGAAGTTAGGTATAACATCTGAGGTTAGCAGTTACAAGTTAACTGATTTTATTGGAAAAACAATGCTAAAGGTAATTCCAAACAATATTTTTTATCAACAGGATTCCGATGGACTCTTTTCAGAAGTACCAGTTTCTGAGTATGAAACGATTTATAATAACAATGAGGGTATGGAACTCACGATTGTAGGTGTTCTTCGTCCTAAGGAAAGTGCTAATGCGATTATGAGCTATTTATCACCTGGCTTTATTTATACGACAGATTTGACAAACTATATCGTTGAACAGGCTGCACAATCTGATATCGCAATTGCGCAGAAAAACTCGGATAAGGATGTGATCTTAAATGTTTCTTTTACAACTGATGCAGCAAAGAAAAAGGCTTTACTTCGCTTGGGTGCAGATACAACACCAACTGCGATTAATATTTACCCAACGGATTATCAAGGAAAGGATGCAGTAAAACAATATCTCGATGATTACAATACAGGTAGAGCAGAAGAAGAACAAATGGTATACTCCGATATCGCTCAGGAGGTAGAAGAGGCATTTGGTTCCATAGTAAGTAACCATAGTCTTACTTTGATATAAGATAGAAAGAAAACTGGCGATATAGGATCGATGAAATTATCTATATAGTATTGCTACTTTTGTGTTAAGATATATAAATAGAAAGTAATTAGAATTGGCTAAAAATGGCTTCTCAGAAGGAGCGGTAACGATACAAACTTAATTTAAAAGAAAGACAAATGTGTGCAAAGTATTTCAAGAAACAACCAGAAAAGATTTGATATCATATACTTGCAGGAGGGAAGCAATATGGATTGGGTAAGAATTATTCAGGATGCAATTGAGGATATTGAGGCAAATTTGTGTGGTGATATTTCCGCGGATATCATTGCAGAACGACATCATATATCTTCCTACTACTTTCAAAAAATGTTTTCGGCTTTATGCGATATGACTATTTCAGAGTATATTAGAAACAGAAGATTGTCCGAAGCAGCGTTTGAAATAAAAGATGGAAAGGCTAATATTCTGGATATAGCACTGAAATATGGGTTTGATTCTCATGAAGGGTTTACAAAGGCTTTTTCAAGATTTCATGGATGTACCCCAAATATGGCAAAAAAGTCGATTGCCAGTCTGAGTTTCACTCCAAAAATCGATTTGTATAAGATGATAACAGGAGGGAAAATTGTTATGAATGATTTGCAGAAAAGAGGATATCTTGTTAAAGAAACAGGAGCAGTATATTATACTACGGATATGGATAAGACGTTAGCTTGGTTCACCGATGTACTTGGATGGTATGGACAAATTGATGCACGTGACGAGAATAATGTTGGAATGTACGGTTGCGTCAATAATATTCCTATTGAATTTGAGTCATTAGGATTAGCGCCATTTACAGGAATTCACATGTTCTACGGGGAAACAGATAAGAGAATGATCGGATTTATGAAGGTAGAAGGAATTGATCAACTCCACGATTTTGTAATCTCAAGAGGTTGGAAAGAGATAGAAGATGTGGTATCGGAACCATGGGGATCAAAATCTTGCGTAGTAACAACCATTGATGGATGTAAGTTGAAATTCTTTGAATAAATAAATATTTCATGTGTCAGAGCAGTTAGGAATAATTGCTCTGACATTTTTTATCTTGGATCGTTGTTTTTGTGAAAAGAGCTTATACTATTTCTTGTTTCACTATCTTAATAAATATATTTATTGCCGCATTTAACGTTTTGTCTTTATGGACAAAAACCTGCGTAAAAATCGGAAAATCTTTTCCTTGCCAGTTTAGTTTTTGCAGTTCTCCCATCTCCATTTCCTTTTTAGCAGTGATATCTGGGATAAAAGCGATTCCCAAATTTTCGATTGCAAATTGTTTGAGAATTTCTTTATGACTTGTTCCTAGGACAATTTGGGGAACAATATGTTTTTCATATAGGTCTTCCAAAAGCATCATTCGAAAATTACAGTTCTGTTCTGTTAAAAGTAATGGCATGTGATTCAAATCATCTTCTGTTACTTGTTTCTTCTTTGCAAGTGGATGATCTGGTCTTACATAAAAACCAAGAGTTTCCTCTTTTTTGTAAAGCAATGTCAGGTCGGGTGCATCTATGGATGGATTTAATGTATAGACGAGATCTAGTTTTCCCTTTTTTAATAACTCGGGAAATGTATCGTGTGTGATGAATTGTAGTTGTATTTCAACTTTAGGGCATTGTTTCTTAAATGTTGTCAGTACCTTTGGTAGTTCTTGATAACACAATGATTCTGATACCCCTATATTTAGTGTACCAGAAGGCATTTCTGAGGAGGAAACGTCAAGTAGTATTTCCCGCTCAAGTTGAAGCATTTTATGTGCATATTCTACCAGATGGGTTCCTGTGGGTGTGAGTACCAGTGATTTTCCAAGTCTTTCAAAGAGAAGGCAGTTCAGTTCCGTTTCTAATTGTTTGATTTGAGTTGTTACCGTTGATTGTGCGTAACCGAGTTGATTAGCAGCAGAAGTAAAACTTCCGCTTTCTACGATTGCAATAAAGGTTGAAAGCTGCGTTAATGTCATTTAATCTTCCTTCCATCAAAAAAAACGAATATAATCATCAAATATTTCAATTTTACTGATAAATAATATAGATATTATATGATAAGAAAAGGAGGAGCAAGAGAAATATGGACAATATTAGTATTGAAGCAGTAGAACTCAGAAAAACCTTTAAAGTAAAGAACCGAGAAGGTCATCTGCCTATTAGGAAGAGATATACACAGATTGAAGCGGTAAAGGATATATCGTTTTCGATACAAAGAGGAGATGTTGTAGGGTTTATAGGGTCAAACGGTGCAGGAAAATCGACTACGATAAAGATGCTGACAGGAATTCTTATGCCAGATAGCGGTAGTATACGAATTAAAGGATTAGATTACAGAAAAAAACGAAAAGAAATCATGATGATGATTGGAGTTGTATTCGGACAGAGAAGTGTGTTGTGCTGGGATATTCCAGTGATTGAATCATTCCGTTTGTTTAAAGATATGTATTGTGTTCCCAATGGCATATACAATGAAAACATGGAAATGTTCACTGATATTCTAAATTTGCAGGAGTATATGTACAAACCACCTCGGTTGCTTAGTCTTGGTCAGAGGATGAAAGCAGATCTTGCTGCTGCATTATTATATAATCCAGAGATTCTGTTTCTGGATGAGCCAACAATCGGTATTGATGTTTTGGCTAAAGACAAGATTCGGGCATTTATCCGTCAAATCAATCAGGAACGGCATACAACTGTAGTACTTACAACACATGATGTATCCGATATCGAAGCGCTGTGTCATAAAATGCTTGTCATAGACAGAGGAAGTTTGCTATATGACGGAACACTGAATGATATGAAGGAGAGGTATGCATTACAGTTCGGTGATGAACGAGATAAAGAAGAAATAGAACTTGAACATATCATTAAGCAGATTTACAAGGGGAGTTTCTTATGAGGAAATATATCGATTGTATAAGAATTGGAATAAAAGAACATATTGTATATCCCAGCGCGGTATGGATGAATCTGTTTTCGAAAATTATATATCTGTATCTACAGTTTTGCATATGGTCTGCTCTGTTTGCTTCTGGTAGTATGATAAATCCTAATCTGAATAAAACAGATACCCTTCGTTATATTGTGGTGGCAACGATTGTTTCCACAGTAATTGAGTGTAATATTACAGAAAAAATCAATCTGCAGATTCAGTCGGGAAATATTGCTACAGAGTTGATTCGACCGATTGGATTCAAAAGAATGTTACTAGCAAGATATCTAGGTGATACCGTAATTAAGATTGTGTGTTATTTGATTCCCATCATCATAATTGTCAAAGTAAGTGTGCCGATGTCTCTTTCATGTTTGGATCACCTTGTGTTGGGAATAATCTCTGTATTTTTAGCATATGCCATTCAGTTCCTTTATTCGCTTGGGATTGGTCTTCTCGCCTTTTGGCTGATTGTGACTTGGCCACTTAATATGTTTTTGGGAGCTATATATAAGCTATTGTCTGGGGGATGGATACCTCTCACAATGTTTCCAGAAGCTTTGTATCAAGTAAATTTATATTTACCATATCGTGCAATTTATGCGATACCGGTTACAATATTGACAGACAGTATGAAGGTGGATGAAATTTGGCACTACATAGGTGTACAGGTACTATGGTTGATTGTGTTATATATTCTAGTGCAGTTCAT
The DNA here is from genome assembly GCA_029098165.1 of Clostridiales bacterium. Classification (GTDB taxonomy): domain Bacteria; phylum Bacillota; class Clostridia; order Lachnospirales; family Lachnospiraceae; genus Lachnoclostridium. The sequence continues at coordinate 393 of JAQXNU010000034.1, read as the reverse complement.
CTGGCATGTGGGCAGGAAGAAACTGATTGTTCAGGGAGGTTGAGCGATGAAATATATTAAACTGTATCTACGTTTTGTTATTGTATATATGAAGGGAAAATTGGAGTATAATTTTGCACTTTTGCTAGAATTAACAGCAAATACGATACTGATTGGGGTGTATTTCGCAGGTTTCTGGGTGATTTTTTGTAATTTTGAAACGGTGGCAGGATGGAGCCGGTATGAGGTACTTTTTATGTTCACAACGAGTTGGCTGGCGTATTCAATTAGCTGCTTTTTCTTCTGGAGTCCGATGCGGGATATGGGAGAACTGATTCGTTCAGGAAAATTTGATTTGTATCTGACGAGACCAATTAGTCCATTCGTATATCTGGTGCTTCAGCAGTTTCAATA
>JAQXNU010000033.1 GCA_029098165.1 Clostridiales bacterium | reverse complement strand
CTCTCCCGATACAAAACGTTCCATAATTGCATCTTTTTCTTTTGGTTTCATCTTACCGTGCAGATATTCAATGCCAGGAACATTCGGTAATGCTTCTTTTAACTTTTCGGTATATTCAATTACGTTCTCTGCTTCCATGTTGTCGCTTTCTTCTACCATTGGGCAGATGACATAAGCCTGACGTCCCTGTGCAATTTGTTTTCCAATAAACTGATAAGCGGTCTGTCGATAATTTGTATCGACCACACAATTTTTGATTGGAAGACGATTTGCTGGTAGCTCATCCACAATTGAAATATCAAGATCTCCATAAAGAATGATAGCTAGCGTACGTGGAATCGGAGTTGCGCTCATAACTAAAACATGAGGGTTTTCTCCTTTATTCATCAGACATTCTCTTTGTTTTACACCAAAACGATGTTGTTCATCCGTAATAACAAGAGCAAGTTTATCGTAAATGACCTTTTCCTGGATCAATGCATGTGTTCCCACGACAATATCTACTTCATGTTGTTGAATTCTCTCATATGCTTTACGTTTTTGCGCCGCCGACATGGAGCCAGTAAGCATTTCAATTCGAATCCCATATGGTTCTAAGGTTTCGGTCAATGATAGATAATGCTGCTTTGCCAATACTTCCGTTGGTACCATGAAACAGCCCTGATAACCATTTAATGCTACGGTCATCAATGCAAGTACCGCTAAGATAGTTTTACCAGAACCAACGTCCCCCTGTACTAATCGATTCATCGAAACTTCACTGCAGATATCACGATTGATTTCATCCAATACCTTTTTCTGAGCATTGGTCAATTCATATGGTAAGCCTGCAATCATATCTTTGACTTCCTGTTTTTCTTCGATTACAAAGGAATTCTTTAACACTTGTTTGTTGTCCTTAATTCTTGCTAAAATTAAAGTAAATAAGAAAAACTCATCGAAGACCAAACGTTTTCTTGCTTCTAACATGGACTGTCTTGATTTTGGAAAATGAATTTCCCGGATCGCAGCTTTTCTAGATATCAGGTTATTCTCTTTGACAATTCGTTTTGGTAAGAATTCTTCAATATCTCCAATGTTTGCAATTGCCAGATCGATTGCCTTCGATATTGCATGGCTTGTCAACCCTTCGGTCAATGGGTAGATTGGTTGCAAAAGATTGAGTAAAGCACGGTACTCATCCATACGATAAATCTTTGGCTGTTCGATAGAAAGCTGTAATCCTTTTCGAACGACCTTACCGCGAAAGATATAACGGTTCGCTACTTTTAATGTATTCTTTAAAAAAGGCTGATTAAACCATGTCAGTTTAATCTGTCCAGAAGGATCACGTACAATACATGTTAGAATCTGAAGGTGGCGAACTTTTTTTGTTTCTGCGATTCCGCTTAAGGACGCTTCAATCGATACCACTTCCCCTTCTTTGACATCACCAATCGGTACTGGCATTTGAAATACTTCATAATCCCTTGGATAATGTTCCAGAAGATCATTTACGGTAAATATCCCTAATTTTGCGTATTTCTGTGCGACCTTTTCTCCTACACCCTTTATTGTTGTTAGGCTGTCTGTAACTTTCATCTAAAAACTTCCTTGTCCTAAATTCTTAAAAAAGGCTGGTACTTAATTACTGCACCAGCCTCATGTTCATGCTATTCTACTGAAAGTACATAATAGTAAATTGGCTGTCCGCCCATATGCACTTCCACATCTATCATCGGATACTTTTCTGCTATTACATTCATAATTGCATCAGCATCCTCTTGTTTTACTTCTGCACCGTAATAAATACTTACAAGTTCAGATTCATCATCTACTAATTGTTCGATTAAATCAATGGTTGTTTCGGAGATGTCAGATCCTACAGAAAGGATTGTCTTATCTCCAATACCCATAATATCACCCTGACGGATCTCTTTTCCATCTAAGCTCGTATCACGTACGGCATAAGTTACCTGACCTGTCTTTACTCTTCCCATCTCTTCAATCATACGTGCTTCATTTTCTTCTGCAGATTTATCAAACACATAATTAATAATTGCTGTAATACCCTGAGGAACTGTCTTAGAAGGAATAACTACGATCTTTTTATCCTCAGTTAAATCTTTTGCTTGCTGTGCAGCAAGAATGATGTTGCTGTTATTTGGAAGAATGAAAATCGTATCAGCATTTACATGATCGATAGCATTTAACATATCTTCCGTACTTGGATTCATCGTCTGACCACCTTCGATCAAGTAATCAACACCAAGTCCAGTAAAGATTTCATTAATACCTTCACCGATGGATACAGCTACAAAACCAACCGCTTTTCTAGGAGCAGCAGTTTTTACAGAAGCAGCTTTTATTTCTTCTTCCTTTTGTTCCTGTGCTTTCTTTTCTGCATCCTGAATCAAACGTTCATTATGCTCTTCGCGCATATTATCGATCTTCATTCTTGTCAAGGAACCATACGTAAGTGCTCTCTGGATTGCTAAGCCAGGATCATTCGTATGTACATGAACCTTAACAATATCATCATCAGATACAACTACGATAGAATCACCAATAGATTCAAGGTAAGCTTTGAACTCATGCTCTGTTTCCATTGTGTAGTGCTTTTCTAACATAATGATAAATTCTGTACAATAACCAAATTTAATATCAGCAGTTGCGATATTGCCTGTATCAACAGATTTGTTTGCTACAGTTGTTTTCTTTGCAGGAGTGATCTCAATGTCAACTTCCTTACCAAGCATCGCATCAAATCCACCCTTGATGATTTCAAGCAAACCTTGTCCACCAGAATCCACAACACCTGCTTCTTTTAACACTGGTAATAATTCTGGTGTGTAAGCAAGAACTTCCTCCATACGCTGAATAACTTGTTCACCAAAGTAAGCTAAGTCTTCTGTTTCACCAACAAGTTCTTCTGCTCGCTCAGCGCCACCTCTTGCTACTGTAAGGATTGTACCTTCCTTTGGCTTCATAACTGCTTTGTATGCTGTTTCAACGGCCTTTTGGAATGCATTTGCCATAATGGTCACATTGATATCTTTATGTTCCTTTACCTCTTTCGTAAATCCACGGAACAACTGAGACAGAATAACACCTGAGTTTCCTCTCGCTCCACGAAGGGATCCACTTGATATCGCCTTTGACAAGTCTTCCATACTTGGATCTGCAAGTGAAGAAACTTCCTTTGCAGCTGACATAATTGTCAAGGTCATATTAGTACCGGTATCACCATCCGGAACTGGGAATACATTCAACTCATTAATGTATTCTTTTTTCGCTTCGATGCGTTTTGCTCCCGCTAAAAACATCTTCTGTAGCAATTTAGCATCAATCGTATTCAATGTCACTGTTTCGTTCCTCCTTAAATCTAGTCGATGACTCTAACGCCTTCAACAAAAATATTTACTTTTGCCACGGTAAGTCCCGCGAATTCCTCAACTTTATATTTTACATTACTGATTAAGTTCTCAGCAACTGCTGAAATACTAACACCATATGACACGATAATATGAAGATCTATCGTAATCATGTTATCTTCGATCACCACATTTACACCATGATTCAAACTTTCACGTCGTAACAGTTTCGCTAATCCATCCTTTACACTAACGGACGCCATACCGACAACACCAAAACACTCTACTGCACTTGATCCGGCATATTTGGCGATTACATCTGTATCAATTGCGATTTCACCCATATTGGTTAACATCGTTCCGTTCATACGTAACCCTCCAATCAATTCACTAATAAATCTCAAAGCTTAATACTTATGTTACATTACATACGGTATAAGCTTACTCAAAAAATGCTGTTTATTTTATTATTATAACCTTAAATTCCAAAAAAAGAAACACAAATTTGAAAGAAGGCAAAATGAAAGACTATGAACGCTTTTGATTGGTTATTATGTTAGTAATAATATTCACAATAAACTATATAAGCTTTCAATAAAATTAACCATATACAATAAATGTCTGCAAAGGTAAAAACACCCTCTCATAGGACTATTACACCTAAAAACTTAAATTCTTACATGTTTTCATGACAACCTTGCATATATTAATATAAAGCCCCCTAATCATGGAGCCATTATGAAGAAAATGCTTGGTTTTATCCTGTTTTGGATTGCAATTGGAATGACGATTATGCTGTTTATCACAAACGGTTTTCTAGCTGTCTGCATCATCATTGCATGTCTTGTTCTAGGCTATAACCTGTTCTGCAATCCATAACAACGCAAAACGTCGCTCCCCTCTTGCGAAATCTCTCTCATAGATAAAGACAACAAAAAAAGCACCGCCTGCTGACGAAAAAAACATCAACAGGCAGTGCTCTTTTTATATAGATTAAGCACGTTCAACTTTACCGTCTCTTAAACAAGAAGTACATACGTACATTTTCTGTGTGCCTCCGTTAACCTTAACACGAACGGATTTCACGTTAGATTTCCACATCTTGTTAGATCTTCCGGAAACCTGACTTCTAGAATGGCTCACTACTTTGCCCCATAGAGAACCTTTATCGCAAATTGCACATTTTGCCACTGAA
>JAQXNU010000032.1 GCA_029098165.1 Clostridiales bacterium | reverse complement strand
TCTTAGAGAAGAATAACTTCTGGGTTACTCTTTCTCACCCCAAATATACCAAGCCTCAAAAAGGCAACAAGACTGATCGTAAGGATGCCAAGTGGATTTGCGATCTATATATGTGCGGAATGGTCAAGCCTTCCTTTATTCCACCTGCTGACATTCGTGAGTTAAGAGATTTAGTAAGATACCGTTTCAAACTCAATTGTATGATTACTAGTGAGAAGAATCGTGCTCACAACTGTCTTACTGTATCAAACTTAAAACTTGACGATGTTTTTTCTGATATATTTGGTAAATCATCACGTTCTATCACAGAACAGATTTTACAACACCCTGGGGAAACTTTTGATGTAGCACCTTTTGTAGATAGCAGATGTAAAACTCCTATCGAAGAAATACAAGCTGCTATTGATGGCTCCATCTCTATGGAACAGGCTGTGAAACTCAGACAATGTCTGAATCACATCGATGAATTAGAAAAGCATAAAGCAGAAATAGAACGGGAAATCTTTCGTATCAGTGATAAATACGAAGAAACCCTAAATCTTATACGAACCGTACCAGGATTCGATAAGAACCCTATAACTGCTATTCAGGTGCTCTCTGAAATCGGAGGTGACATGTCTGTTTTCCCCACAGATAAAAACCTCGTTTCATGGGCAGGATGTTGTCCTCGTAATGATCAAAGCAATCAAAAAATCAAATCCACTAGGATTTCCCGTGCTGGTTCTTATTTTAAACCAGTTTTGGTGCAAGTTGCAAATGCTTTAATCAAATCGAAGAAACATCCTGAATTTACTACCCGTTATCGACGTATAAAAGCACGCCGTGGTCACAAAAAAGCTATCATTGCCATCTGTCGTATGATCCTGACCGCTATCTGGCACATACTCACAGATTTAAAACCATATACTCCGGAAGGTTTTCTTGAACCACGCCCTGTGAATGAATCCAAAGTATTGACTACTTCACAGGCACTTAATTTACTTAAACAACGAGGATATACCATCAAAGATGATGTTGTTCCTGTTACCTGATTAGGTGTTGTGTCTATATTTACTTTTCAAAACCACCTCATAAGATGGTTTATTTGCTATGCCCTTTGTTCCTTGGCTGTCCTCTACTTATTTGTTTCAAACTTTATCTCCGAATATAGTGTTAGATAACGAACAAAATGTTTGTTATAATAGTACTGCGAAAATGAATTTGAAACAAGAAACAATAATGTATTTTCGTTTGTTACAGAACAAAATCAGAAAAATGTTCGGAGGTTATTATGGATAGAAGACAGCAGAAATCGAGAGACGCAATTTTCCAGGCATTTACCAGTCTGTTGGAACAAAAGCATTTTAATAACATAACGGTGCAAGAAATTATTGATGTGGCAAATGTAGGAAGAACTACGTTTTATGCGCACTTTGAAACAAAAGATATCTTGCTAAAGGAGATGTGTACAGAAATATTTAACCACATTTTTTCGCATGAACTTCAATCAGAAAAGACTCATAATTTTTCTAAAGTAAAACAGGGCCTAGAAGAAAAACTGACACATCTGCTATACCATCTGAAAGATAACAAAGGTAATATCCTTGGACTTTTAACAGGAGATAGCAGCGATTTGTTTTATAGATATTTTAAGGAAGTCCTGGAAATGGTCTTTGCTAATTATCCAGAATGTTTACCAAAGAATCTACCAGAAGATTTTGCAATGAACCATATGCTTGGAAGTTTTGTAGAGGCTATAAAGTGGTGGATAAAGATGGGAATGAAGAAATCACGAGAGGAGTTGATTGTTTATTATTTAAGAGCAATCTCGTTTGATAAGTGAGTTAAAGATTTTTATCTGAAAGGCTCTAGAATATTCTGATAGAATTTGGAAAACTATGGACATTTATAATAAAAAGTGCTATAGTAAGTAAAAATAAACCATATACAACATAGTTGCGGTCTTAACATAACATTCGATGGTTTAGATTTTTAATTCTAAAATAAAAAGGGGAGAAATCAAAAATGGGTATGGTCGTTTATGGAACACGTGTTTTTACAAAATTCAAGGGGTACTTTGGGCAAAGAGAAGAATGTCCTGTATGTCATAAGGTATATAAAAAAGGATATGTTAGGATTAGTGAATGGGCGCATTTAGATTACATACCACTTTTTCCAATAAAGAAGAGATATTTTAGAATGTGTCCTGTATGTGGACGTGGTAATGAGTTAAAAAGTAAAGAAGCAAAACAAGAGATGATAGATATGAACGGCATGTCGTCTCAAAACCTGCAGTTATTCGCAAAACATATTTTAGCTGATAAATCAAAAGGAATTTTATCAATAGACTCAAGTTATGAAGTATGGGTTAAAGACTTATTTACAGGCGAAGAAATATGTATTGCTACTAAACTTACGAAAGATGATGTGAAAGATATCAAGAAGGGAAGAGGAGTTAAGAAACTTGAAATTTTAGATGTATAAGATTACAGAGGAGAGCTGTTAATGTCTGAAGATGGAGAAATTGAAGGGTTACTAATTGGTTTGGCGGTTTGTGGAGTCATTACTATCATATTTGTTTTAGCAGGTATGAAAGAACGTAGAAAGATCAGTCATATAGTGGAACAGCTACCAAAAGAAGATATAGAGAAGTTAAGATTGTCGCAGTTTTTGGAGTCTCATGAGAATGCAAACTTCTTAGTTGGTTCTAGTATTATTTATGATATAGTTAACCGTTCGAATGATGTGGAAATCAATCTTGTATTTTATGATTATTATTATGACATGTTCAAAATTGATTCTGTTCATATTACCAAGGAAGTATACAACAAAAGAGACTTCAAAGTTGGTCAAATGGTAGAAACTGTTCACAATAGAAAATCAGAAGTTTGGTTAAGAGTAAAAGAGATTTTATAGATACTATTAAATATAAACAATCTCATCCCCCTTTACAAATAAACTTCAAAGAAGATCTTGGATAAAAATATCCAATTCCTCCCTATGGAAATACCTAAAAAAATACAATAAACTTTTAAGTAAGGAATGGGGCTTTGCAGCCTCATTTTGAAGTGATTCATGTAAAAGGGGAATAAAGTTTATGGTAAAACAAAAGATGAAACGAATCATCTCGTTGCTGTTGATGATTTGTTTTGTTACAGGCATTACGGCTATGCCAGTAAACGCGAAAGAGTCTTTCGATAGTGGAAAGACGATTAAAGTTAGTAACGCTTCGAAAACGAAACAAATGAAGGCAGTATGGATTTCTTATTTGGAATTTAAGTCGACTGGATATACGGAAAAAGAATTCCGAGCTCATGTTAAGAAGATGTTCGATAATGTGGTAGCTCAGGGAATGAATGCAGTTGTGGTGCATGTTCGTCCATTCGGTGATGCTATGTACAAATCAGATTACTTTCCATGGTCCAAATACTGTTCAGGAACACAAGGAGTGAATCCAGGATTTGATCCGTTGAAGATCATGGTTTGGGAAGCACATAAGCGTGGCTTAGAATTTCATGCTTGGTTAAATCCTTACCGTGTCACACTGAACAATACGGATGTTATGACTCTTGCTGAAAACAATCCGGCTCGTAAATGGTTAACTGATAAGTATAAAGGTAATGACCGTTATATCTTATCTTTTGATGGAAACTTATACTATAATCCTGGCAGTGTTGTCGTTCGAAAACTGATCCGAAAAGGGGTTAAGGAAATCGTTCAAAACTATGATGTCGATGGAATTCACTTCGATGATTATTTTTATCCAACCTTAGGAAAAAATTATAAGAACTTATTTGATGCTCCAGAATATCAACAGTATGTTGCGGAATGTAAGGAAAAAGGAAAGAAGCCGATATCCATTGCTAACTGGAGAAGACGTAATGTTAATTGGTTGATAAAAAACATGTATAATGACATTAAAAAGGTAAATAAGAAAGTGGTATTTGGTATTAGTCCAGGAGGATTCTTAGATACATTATTAATGGATGATCGTTACTATACAGATATTAAAACTTGGATGGGAAAACCAGGATATGTAGATTATATTTGCCCACAAGTTTATTGGGGATTTCATCATAGTGTTTATCCGTTTGATAAAACAGTGAAACGTTGGAAGGAACTTTTAAAAACGGACAGTGTTAAGTTCTATGTAGGTATTCCGGTTTACAAGTTAGGTTCCACAGAAGAACCAGAATTTAAAAATAATCCTAATATTCTTGTAGACATGTTGAATTTCTGTCAGAAAACAGGTTCCGTTTCCGGATATATGTTCTATCGATATGATTATTTGACTCGTCCGAATAATTCAAAAGCTGTGAAGTTGTTAACGGACAAATTAAAACAAATGAAATAAGTGCGATAAAATGGGATAGAGCGAATACTCCCCTCTATCTGTCGAAAAACTGCAGAATAGCACTGAAATCAATATATTAATTCCAACAAAAAACACCTGTGAAAAAAACAGCAAACCATCTAAGAAGCGTAAGAGTCGTGGAACCACATTAGAATTTTGCTAAGTCCGGCCGCTAGGGAAAGGCAGCAAAATTCTAATGTGGTTCCACGACTCGTCCTTCTCCCATCATCTTGCTTTTTTCACAGTTTTTTGTTGGAATTATCGAGTGCCTGTTTTAAAAACTCAATGGATTTTCCCTTTAACTTTGTTTTTAACTGTTCTACCTTTTCATAATCAATATCAAGTTCGTTCATTTCCTTCGGTAAGAATTGCTGATCTGCAATCAGATGATTTGGAAGGTTTAAAACATCTAGTAAATATTGCATACGATATGGATTCTGAAAATGAGGTATCGTAATAAAGTTGCGATGATAAATCAGCGAAAAAACGGTTGCATGGAACGAGTTCGTGATGACATAAGCGGCATTGGAGATCATACCGATAAACTCACCAGGGCTTCCCGCACTAAATTTCTGGAGTTCATTCTTATAGTGATAGTCATCACGATTATGGATGATTGGAAGATGTAATCGTTTTGAAACTTCTTCCGCTACTCGATTTAAACATTTATCGACTCGCTTTAAATGAACATTATGTACATAGATGTATGGTCCCTTTGTGTTTGGAACTTCTTTTATTTTATCAAAGCTCTCACGGTCTAATAACAACGTTGGATCGACGACAACTTCGATTGGCTGATCGGTATAACCTTCTATTAGTTCCTTTGCTTTTTGTTCTCGTACCGAAATCGCATCCAGGTTGTTTAAATAATGCTTAAAAAACAAAATATCTTCTGAGTTTAGGTAATCGTGTCCAATGCTTGCAGCATAAGTGATTCGCTTGATGTTCGGAGCACCAAAAGCAAGAAAATAGGACGGATCGATTCCACCAGATAAACTACCATTCCATATCTGATCCGAGCCAGCAACCATAAGATCGTAATTAAAATTTTCCTTGCGTAATTCTTTGAGTGAATAGTATGGCTTTGTGGTATGTAGGTCATGAGCGATAAAGTACTCAAACTTTTTATATTTTTTCACCATCGCGGGTCTTCGAATCTTATATTTTAAATACTGTGCATTGGATACGCATTTATTTAAGAATGCGCTTTTAAACCAGTTCTTAGGTTTATAGATTTTGTAGAGAGAATCAACGGCAGATGGTCGATAATTGATTACTTCAACATCATTGCCTTGTTGTTGTAAATATTCTTGTAATGCCCAAACTTGTAATACAGCGCCATAATTATGTGCACTGCTGTATGTTATTATGCCGATCTTCATGGCTATTACCTCCTGTGTACTTCAAATAAGCGTTCAAACTGTTTGACGGCCTCTTGATTGTATTTTTCATAGTCTACATTCATTGGTTGAATTATGCCTTCCATAAAGTCTTTCATACCAGAAAGGAGACCATCCTCACTGACCTCAACAAGAACACCACCATGATCTTTTACGAATCCACGTGGCCCAGGTATATCAGTAGATATCGTAGGAATACCGAGGGAATCTGCTTCTAGTAACGTTAACCCTAATCCTTCATAAGTGGAGGATAATACAAAGAAATCAGCACGTTTTAAGATTGGCATTGGATTTTGCAGACCTTTGATCACGATGATATCCGCTTTCGATGAATTTGCATAGTTCATCGTTTCGTCTGCTAACGGCCCGTATCCACCGATGATGATCAGGCAGGTATTCGGATACTCTTGGGATAAACGCTCATATGCCTTCATTAACATCATATGATTCTTTTCTGATGAGAAACGGCCAATGGTAATTAGGATCTTTCGGTCACTATGAAGATACTCTACTAATTCTGCTAATGTTACATTGCTTACGGTAATATCGTCAAATTGAATTTCTTTTAATGCCTTATCTCGTACGGCTTGATATGCATGACAATTATTGACTACTTTGATATTATCCTCTCGCTGACTGATGGAAACTGTCGGAGGAATGATATCTTTGGTTACGACTGCAACCGTATCGTAGTTTTGATATGCGGATTGTAAGGTCAAAGCATGTTGATTTGTCTTTGTTTTCAGTTCTTTTACCATATCGTTATGTACAAAAATGCAACGTGGACCATGGAAGGATTGATAGAGCTTAATCATATCTTTTCCATACCCAGCGTATTCAATGGCATAATCGATCTTTGCACCACCAAAGTTTTTTTGCCATTCACGTTCATATAATCGATTTAAATACTTCTCAATCCATTTACTATCCTTATTCCATTTAAAATACAAGACATGGGCAAGTTTTTCTTTGAGTGTCGGATTGATGTCACTTGCGATTGGGAGGATTCCGACTTCTTTTGGAATCATACCGACTCTGAGCGGTGCCTTTTTTAGAACGAATTGTGAAAAGCTGACATAATAATTTCTTTTGTTCAGATCGATCGCATCAAATAAGTTTAAGAGCGAAGTGGTAAGCCCATTTTTATCAAGAGAAGAGCCATATAACAAGACATTTGGCTTTTCTTCAATTCCATCCGATGCATCTTGCGAGTTTCTGCTCGAGGAACGTAATTTCTCAGTGACGCAGACCGACTGATTTAAGATTACCTGTTGACAGATTCGCTTGGCGGCGCCAGGACCATCATAGGTACAGTATTCTTTGATAAATGCCCCGTCCTCATATGTCTTTGGAGAATTGAGCTCCCGAACAAGGTCTTCCACAGTTTTAACAATTGGGAACGGTAGGCTCTTAAGATCAACGTACAAACCACGATCTTTCAAGTATTCGGCTTCATCATAAGCAAAAAGAATGATCTTATTTCTGCTATTGGCAAAATCATAGAATACACTAGAGTAGTCCGTTACTAAGCAGTCGCAGATACTTAAAAAGGCATAGCTTTCATACTGCTCTGGAAATGGTCGGATATGACGGTATTTGGAAAAGTCCATCTCACTTTGCATAAATGGATGAAGTTTCACATAAAAGATTTGGTCATCCGTTAGTTGTTGATCTAATGGAGTAAGATAGAAATCTTCCACAACATAGAGATGACTGGTATTTTTATTTGTAATCGTACCTCTCCAGGTCGGCATATACATGAACACTTGTTTCTTCTCAATACCAAGTTCTTTACGAATATCTTTTCCATACTCTGGCTCATAAAAAACAGAGTTTCTTGGATATCCCTCGCATAGGATCGTTCCTTGATACAAGCCACGTAACATGTAGGAATCCACCATTTTTTCTTTCATATAGTCATTGGGATAGACAAGGTAATCGGAATATAATAAAGTTCGCTGCACATTTCCAATGGCGTAGGCACGATCTTGGACTTCACGTCCCATACATTTTAACGGGGTACCATGCCAGGTGTTCGTAAGAATCTGGCCTTCTTTTTTTACAAACGCCTGGGCAAACGTAGTATCCGTAAATAAATATTTGCAGGTTGCGAGACATTTATAATATTGTTTTGAATTCGCTTCCACTAGATGAATATTTGAGAGATTGCAAGATTTCAGCAGACTAAAGATATATTCTTTTTTATTTTTAAGAACAGATAAAAATATACGGTAGTCAGAGTATTCGCTATGTTGTAGTTCCTTTAATAGATAGATCATATTCGGACCGAGATCGGCACTATTTTTTGACTCAAAAAAGATATCTTTGTTATGTAATGAACTTTGATAGTAATAATGAGTGTAGTATGACATTAAACTACATTTTTTATATTTCTTTCTTATTTGTTGTATCTTCATCTTACTGTTAATTCCCCTTTTTTATCGATTTAATAAATTATACGTACGCCATCATGTAGTACTCAAATAATTGTATATTATACCAGTATATGCCACTTTCTGCAAATTAATAGCAGTATTTTGAAAAAATAGTCGTACTTGCAGTACATATCGCTTTTACTGTTTTCCCGATGAAGGAGAAAAGAGGTATAAAGGAGCTACGAATCATCATTGATCTCATGGAAATATTATAAGCCACGTGCTATAATATTAGAATATTATGTAATACATTAAGAATTGTACGATCATATGTATTAGAGAAGGGGGATACGGGTATGGTGGTACATTGCAAAGAAGCATTGCAGACAGCATCCAAATAGGAGGCTATAGAGTACAAGGAGAAGAGGAGTTATGAAATTAGGAGCAAAAGCAAAAAAAGTTTTACAGTCAGTCAAAAATTCACGGCCGATTCAATTTATGAGAAACGAAAGATTAAAGTTGAAAAACTGGGTTCTGAATAGTTTCGAGGATACCTATCGCGGGCTGATACTTATATCGATTGTATTAAGTACCAGCGTGATTATGGGAATTGTACATATGTATTTTCCATCTCTTCCGTGGGTGGTATGTGGCCTGCTTAGTTTGGCTGGAGCAG
>JAQXNU010000031.1 GCA_029098165.1 Clostridiales bacterium | reverse complement strand
CTTCCAACTGCTTCTGCAGTTGTATCTGATGTTGTAGATGCAACAAAACATATTGGTACCCATGTAATGACATTATGGAGCAGTAAACCGCTGGAACTTGGAGATATTAATACTTATAAGAGTAAATTCTTCGCTCGTGTGCCTGCAAATGAGAAGGCAAAAGCGGAAAGTTTGTTCAATATCCAGACTGTAGTTGAAGCAGAAGGTATTACGGATGAGTTTGCTTTTATTACAGAAGAAATTTCGGAAGCGGACTTTGCTGCTAAGGCGAAGGAACTAGATGTGCAGAATAGAATTCGTGTTGACTTCTAAAAATTTACCAAGATGAAGTGTACATCGTCCCATAAGGGTAAACTTGAGTACTTTATATGTAAAATAAATACGTTTCCTGTTGCAAAGTAACCTATACTTTGGTAACATAGACAGCATTAAGCTATAAGAACTAGATTCAGGAGGCAGCTATGTTAGTAGTTAAGAAATTCGGTGGTACATCTGTTGCCGATAAGGAAAGAATATTTAATGTTGCAAGAAGATGCATCGAAGACTATAAAAAGGGCAATGATGTGGTCGTAGTTTTATCTGCAATGGGTAAAATGACAGATGCATTATTGGCACAAGCGAAAGAAATCAATCCTAACCCACCAAAGCGAGAAGTTGATATGTTGTTAACTGTAGGTGAGCAGACAAGTGTTGCGCTTATGTCAATGGCAATGGATTCTTTAGGAGTTCCGTCAATTTCTTTAAATGCGTTTCAGGTTGCAATGCATACTACAAGTGCGTATGGCAATGCCAGACTCAAAGGTATTGATACGGATCGAATCCGCAATGAATTGGAAGCAAGAAAGATTGTTATCATCACAGGCTTTCAGGGAATCGATAAAATGGATAACTACACGACATTAGGACGTGGTGGGTCGGATACCACAGCAGTAGCTTTAGCAGCAGCCCTTAAGGCGGATCAATGTGAGATCTATACTGACGTTGATGGCGTATATACAGCAGATCCAAGGTATGTAAAGAATGCAAGAAAACTTGATGAAATTACATACGATGAAATGCTGGACTTAGCATCCTTAGGAGCTGGAGTTTTGCATAATCGTTCTGTAGAAATGGCAAAAAAATATGGTGTACAGCTTGTCGTTCGTTCGAGTCTTAATACATCAGAGGGAACTGTGGTTAAGGAGGAAGTTAGTATGGAAAAGATGCTGATAAGTGGTGTCGCAAGTGATAAGAACACAGCTCTTATCTCAGTAATTGGATTGGAAGACCGCCCAGGTGTAGCTTTTAAGCTGTTTCATCACTTGGCAAATCATAATATCAATGTTGATATCATCCTACAGTCTATTGGACGTGATGGGACGAAAGATATTACATTTACGGTAGATGAAGATAATGCAGATGAGACTGTTGAGATTTTAGAACGTCATAGATCAGGATCTTTAAAATGTCAGAAGATTGAGCTCGATAAGAGTGTTGCTAAAGTCTCAGTCGTAGGTGCAGGCATGATGTCAAATCCGGGTGTTGCAGCTAAGATGTTTGAAGCACTTTATGATGTTGGTGTTAACATTAAGATGATTTCAACTTCTGAAATCCGCGTTACTATTTTAATCGATGAAGGGTTTACAAATAAGGCGATGAATGCGGTACACGATATTTTTAACCTTGGTGAAGAATAAATTAATAAAATAAGTGTTATGTCTAAGTAAAGCATGGAAATGCTTGCTTAGGCATATTTTAGTATAAAGCTGTAATCATGAGGAAAGATAAAAAAAATATTTGAAATATCTATTGCTTATATTGGTATGCATTACGTTAACTGCTTGTCGACAAAACGAAACAGAAGAGATCGAACATACGAATCCTTTGGAGGAACAACTAGAGAAGCAGAAGCAGGAAGTGAAGCTGAATCTTATGACTTCGGAAAAAATTTTTGAAGAGGTGAGCAGTACAACAAAGCTTCCACCTCCAAAGTCAGTGATTTCGACAAAAAAACTAGAGCGACAGCTTCTTAATGAAGATAGTACGGTAACACTGCTTCGAGGAGAATATTTCTATCCTCAAGTAGATAATTCTGACCGTATACCATCCGTGGATCGGCTAAATGAAGAAATTCAAAAGAATACAGAGGAAAAATTTGAGAAGGCGTTTAATGAGGCGGCGGATTACGTTAAAGAATTTTACGGGCAAGAAGGAACAACATCCACAAGGCTGCCATTTGTAATTGAACAAAAGGTGGAAGTAACCAATAATCAGGATTATATTGTTTCATTTAAAATAACGTCTTATGATGATTTAGGAGGTGCTCATCCAAATATATTACAAAGCGCCTATACTTATGATGTTAGAACAGGAGAAAAGCTAAAAGCTTCCCATTTCGTTGGAGGAGATGAAGAGGGAGTGAAGCAGTTAGTTGGTCAAAGTTTTTATACAATTGTGACAGAACAGCCGGATGAATTCTATGAAAATGCGCTGGATATCCTAAGTAAAGGCCAGTTTGAATTTGGCTTTTATATTGATAAAGGTTCCATTACTTTTTTCATAAATCCATATATCATTGCGCCTTATGTCGGAGGTGTTCATGAGGTGAGTCTTTTACTACGATAATCAAGACAATGCCTTGACAAAACTTATTGAATTAGTATATGATTAATTGGTTTTAGTAGGACGATAATAGATTAATATATTGGACCATTTCATGGTTCTTTCAATAAGGATGGAGGGCAATATCGTGACAGATATTACGAAGGAGATAAAAAAGAGACGTACATTTGCGATTATATCTCACCCAGATGCAGGTAAAACAACATTGACAGAAAAACTTCTGTTATACGGGGGCGCAATTAACTTAGCAGGTTCTGTTAAAGGTAAGAAAACAGCGAAGCATGCGGTTTCTGACTGGATGGAAATTGAGAAGGAGCGTGGTATTTCTGTAACTTCTTCTGTTATGCAGTTTAATTATGATGATTACTGTATCAATATTCTGGATACGCCTGGACATCAGGATTTCTCTGAGGATACGTACCGAACATTAATGGCAGCAGACTCTGCAGTCATGGTTATCGATGCTTCGAAGGGTGTTGAAAATCAGACAAAGAAATTATTTAAGGTATGTGTAATGCGTGGTATTCCTATCTTTACATTTATCAATAAGATGGACCGTGAAGCGAAGGATACCTTCGAATTATTAGATGATATTGAAACAGTACTTGGTATCCGTACTTGTCCAGTGAACTGGCCAATTGGATCCGGTAAGGAGTTTCAGGGTGTTTACGACCGTAATACAAAGACAATCAGCCGATTTACGGCAGCGAATAATGGTATGAAGGAAGTAGATACGGTTGAAGTTCAGATTGGTGATCCTTCTTTAGATGATATCATCGGTAAGAAGAGCCATGATCACTTATCCGAAGAAATTGAATTATTAGATGGGGCAAGTGCGGAATTTGATCTTGAAGAAGTAAGAGCAGGTCAGTTAACACCAGTATTCTTTGGTTCTGCGTTGACGAATTTTGGTGTAGAAACATTCTTAAAGCATTTCTTAGACATGACTTCTACTCCACTTCCACGTAAGTCCAATGAGGGTGTAATCGATCCATTAACCAACGATTTCTCTGCATTTGTATTTAAGATTCAGGCAAATATGAATAAGGCTCATCGCGATCGTATTGCATTTATGAGAATCTGTTCTGGTAAATTTGATGCTAGCCAAGAAGTATATCATGTACAGGGAAATAAGAAGCTTCGTTTATCTCAGCCACAGCAGCTGATGGCTTCTGAACGTAAAATCTTAGATGAGGCATATGCGGGCGATATCATCGGTGTGTTTGATCCAGGTATTTTCTCTATTGGTGATACAATCTGTATGCCAGGCAAGAAGTTTGAATATGAAGGCATTCCGACATTCGCACCAGAGCACTTTGCGAAGATCCGTCAGGTAGATACCATGAAGAGAAAGCAGTTCATCAAAGGTGTTACTCAGATTGCTCAGGAAGGTGCAATCCAAATCTTCCAGGAGTTTAATACAGGTATGGAAGAAATCATCGTTGGTGTTGTAGGTGTACTTCAGTTTGATGTATTGAAGTATCGTCTAGAATCCGAATACAATGTAGAAATTCGTATGGAACCATTATCTTATGAGTATATCCGTTGGATTGAAAGCAAGGATATGGATGTTGCATCTTTAAATGTTACTTCTGATACTAAAAAGGTTAAGGATATGAAGGGGAATCCGTTGTTACTCTTTGTTCATGCATGGAGTATCAATACGGTGCTTGACCGTAATAAGGGCCTTGTATTATCGGAATTTGGTAAAGAATAAGAAGAAATGTAAAGGTTCTACAATCTTTTTGAAAGATTGTGGAACTTTTTTTTGTTGCCATCGTCTAATGATTAAGAGTATACTAGAGACATATATTGATGTCTCTAGTCGAAGACTATAGGCATTGAAGGTATGATTAGGATACAGAAAATGTTTATAGGGGGGATAAAGGAAATGGAGGCAGTTTTGGGGTATGATTTAGAAACCCTGATGCGGACTTTCGGTAATGATGTATTGAGAACTGCGTATATGTATGTAAAAGATATTCATACCGCGGAAGATATCTTTCAAGATGTGTTTTTGAAAGCAAATAACAGTTTACATACCTTTCAGGGAAACAGCAGTGTGAAAACATGGCTGATCAGGATTACAATCAATACGTGTAAAGATTATCTTAAGAGTGCGTATCATAGGCATACAGTTCCCATGGATGAATTTGTAGAAGATAATATATCTACAGAAGATGATTTTTCTAAAGTGGAACGACAGGAAACGCAGCAAAGTGTAAAAGAAGCAGTTATGGCGTTGCCAGAACATTATAAAGATGTTATCATGTGCGTGTATTTTCAAGAGATGACCATGGATCAAGCATCACAGATGTTAGGAATACCAGTTGGAACGATAAAAAGTCGTTTAACACGAGCAAAAGAGAAACTAAAAGAAATATTGGAAAGGAGGCTTTTGTATGAAAATGAATGAAGAGATTCACAAGGAAGATGAGTTCATGAATGAATCTGATGAGTTTTTACTTCATATGACAGAACAGCTAAATGACGAACTTAGTGATATTACAGTTAGTGAAGATTTAATTGCAAAGACATTAAAAGCAGTTAGATCAGAAGACAAAAAAACAGAAAGTGTAATATCTTTTCGGGATGCAAAGGCTTCTATCGAAGATAATACAATAAAGGATCAGCACAGAAGGAATTATGCAAAGCTTTTAACAAGTATAGCCGGAGTTGCTGCCGCATGTTTTGTAATTATAATCGGTGCGAAAGTGATTGGTGGTGGAAGAAGTATGTACGAAGAGAATTGCAAGAGTACAGAAAGTGCATATGATCGAAAAGATGAGGAAAATGTAATGTCAGGAGTAACCTTAGAAGCACCTTCGGATAAAGGATTTAATGAGATGGCCGAGGAGTCAGCCCAAGGAGCAACATCAATGGAGGATGTTGAGACTGAGGAATCTTCTAATGTGCAAGAATCGGATAAAACAGAACCAGCATTGAATAATCCGATTACAGCTGGTAAAGATAAACAAACCGAGCATACTCTCTTTGCAACACCTCCTATCTTGGAAGACAAGACAGCATTTGCAAAAGCGTTAGATGCTGCAAAAGCAGAAAACTTGGATATGACATATATTCATACGTATCGTGGAAATTCGGATGAGCTTTCGAAATTATTAAAATTATTTAGTTCCGACGAATTACGGTTATGCAGTGAGGAACCAACGGATGAGTGGAGTGATTTTGTTGTATTGAGTGCAGATGATGATACAGCAATCCTCTATAAGGTTGGAAAGAAGGAATATGTGGTTGCGCAGACATATGAAGTTACTGGATTAAAGAGCGAAACCATCTATCAGGTTAAAGATATGGACGCATTTATGGAAGAGTTAGATGCAGTGATCGGTCATTAATTGGTGCTAGGATAAAGGGGTGTAAATATTATGAGACAAGTACCTACTAAAAAATAGCAACTAATCAAAAAAGGGGCTGTGAAAAAACAGTAAAAAGAGAAATGGAGAGAGTCGGGGAATCATATTAGAATTTGGCTAAGTCCGGCCGAACGGGAAAGGCAGCCAAATTCTAATATGATTCTCCGACTCTCATGCTCATCTCCTTGCTGTTTTTCACAGCCCCTTTTTGATTATGCTTGGATCATGTATCTTATGCTTCCTCAGTAGCTTCTTCAGATTCAGAATCAGCAGTTTCTTTCTCATCAGCAGCTTCTTCAGATTGATTGTCTTGGTCAGAAGTGATATTGATGGAAACATATTCACGATTGTCGCTAGTTGAATCTGAGCTGTCAGTTGTATCATAATCATCTAAATCGTCATCAAAATCATCAAAATCATCATCTGGTGTCTCTTTGCATACATATTTTTTAAAGAAATAATAAGCACCACAAGCAAGAGCTCCAATAGAAGCAACACCCGCAATAAATTTAAAGAATTTTTTCATGGTAAACTCCTTTCATATCATTTAACATTATATACGTTGTTTCAGCAGTTATACCACTTGGACAACAATATCGCTACCAACAGATTACCTTACATTGGTAAAACTATTAACATTCATTATATATCAGCTTTCAAAAAAAATAAAGCCCTTTCTAATCGTAATACATATTTCGTGAAATTACATGGTAAAAAATACCACGAAAAAAATATAAAAAAGGGGTTGCAAAAGATTATTTTATGAGTTATAATTCTATTCGTGGCTGAC
>JAQXNU010000030.1 GCA_029098165.1 Clostridiales bacterium | reverse complement strand
CTGCTGGAACTATTAAATTCCTCTGGAATCCATTGTAAAGTCGTGGCAGCGAATCGTAGAGACTGTCTGGCATTGTCGGAACATTTTCCTTCCACCGAAGTCATTTACGGGGAAAGTATGGACTCGGAGCTGTTAAAGACCGAACAGTTGGAAAAGAGTGATGCTTGTATCCTATTAACACGTAGTGATAAAGCAAATTTAGCAGTCGCCTTGTATTCAAAATCCAAACAGCTCAACAACATCATTGTACTTTTAAATAATCTAGCGTTTGCTAGTTTACTGCATGGTTTAGATATTAATTTTACGATTTCTTCCCATTACATCATGTTAGAAGGTGTACTTCGATATATCCGGGGGCTAGCGAACTGTAACCGTGGTCCGGGAATCAAAACGTTATATAAAGTATATGATAACCGAGTGGAAGCGTTAGAATTTGATGTTCCTGAGAATTTTTCTAAGATTGGTGTGCCACTAAAGGATCCACAATTTCATTTGAAAAAAGATATCATCATCGCTTCTATTGTACGAAATCAGGAAGTCATCACCCCAGCAGGAAAAACTTCACTTAAGGCACATGATCGTGTCATTATAGTAACCGCCAATCAAAAATTGAGCATATTAGAAGATATTTTAGAATAGTAAGTAGGAGTTTGCGATGGATAATATATTAATTGGATTTGTTATGATCATGGCAGTTGTCATCGTGATTGGTGTTGTAAATGAAAAACTGATCAAGATGCCAAATGACATTGCTTTAGTATTATTTTCATTTCTATTAAGTGCCTTACTCGAACTTATAGTATCAATTAGTGGGATCCGTATTAGTCATCGGATTTCGAACGGAATCAAGGAATTTCATCTGGATGAACTATTATTAAATGGTGTCTTATGTTTTATGCTGTTTGCTGGAGCAAGCAAAGTTCATTATGGACGTTTTATGAAGAATTTCAAAGCAATCAGCTTGTTAGCGTTACTGACAACTGTTTTATCCTCCTTTGTTTATGGAGGATTATTCTACCTAATCAATCGGCTCTTAGGATTAGAACTAGATGTTTGGCTTTGTGTTCTGCTTGGCTGCATCGTGTCTCCAACAGATCCGATTGCTGCCACGAGTATCCTAAATAAGCTAGGATTATCAAAAAACGTTACTTCGGTCATCGAAGGTGAGTCTCTGTTTAACGATGGTACAGGCGTAGCTTTATTCGTATGTATTAAAAACATTGTAAATGATACAAGTGAATATTCTTTTCTGGAACTAATGGGGAGAGAAATTCTAGGTGCCTTGGCAATTGGAATCGGGGTATCCTTTGTTATGTGTAAACTGCTTCGTTCGACCAAAGATCCAACCAAACATATCATGATCAGTTTATTCTCTGTATCCTGTGTGTATGTAGTATGTGAGTATTTTGAGTTTTCAGGAGTTATTGCATCGGTGGTCTGTGGGATGTTTTTTGCAAAACAGTTAGAAAAGTATGATAACTGGAGACAGGTAGTCGATCCAGAAAACTTTTATCTACATTTTTGGGACGTAGCGGATGCTTTGTTAAACAGCATGTTATTTGTGCTGATTGGTTTTTCCATTCTTTATATTCCAAATCATTCTCATTTAATCTGGCTGTTGCTTAGTGCTGTCGTCTTGAATTTCATCGCAAGATTTATTGGGGTGTATAGTTCCACTCTACTTATTGGAAAGGAGAGACCAAACCAGTATAGTCGTATGGAATTTACGACCTTGATGACTTGGAGTGGACTAAAAGGAGGCCTGTCTTTGGCCCTCGCATTAAGTACCATTGCTTTTTTAGACCAGAACGCATATGAGATTGTGATGATCGTCACTTATGCAACGTTGTTTTTTACGACGGTTGTTCAAGGGCTTACAACCTCAAAAATCTATAAATTGGTAGAAAAGAGTAAATTAAAACGAAAATTATCTCGAATAAAGTAAGCAAGAAGTGGCAATATAAAAAATATAGTAGCATTTTTGGAAATTAGGTGTTATAATTTTAAGAAGTGGTGCAAAACCATCACTGAATAGTAATCGTGGAGAGAATATACCGAGACTTCTGAAAAAATCATTAAAAGAGTACTATTTAATGGCGTTTTCAGTTGTTTCGGGTTCTCCACATAAAAAAACAAAGGAGACTGATTATGTATAAGAGTTTTTCAATGGAACTCGCTGGCAGAACACTAACAGTTGATGTCGGCCGTGTTGCAGCTCAGGCAAATGGTGCTGCATTTATGCATTACGGTGATACTGTAGTTTTATCTACCGCAACTGCATCTGATAAACCTAGAGAAGGAATCGATTTCTTCCCTTTAAGCGTAGAATATGAGGAAAAATTATATTCCGTAGGTAAAATTCCAGGAGGATTCAATAAAAGAGAAGGAAAGGCAAGTGAGAACTCTATCTTAACTTCCCGTGTTATTGACCGTCCAATGCGTCCTTTATTCCCTAAGGATTATCGTAACGATGTTACTTTAAATAACTTAGTAATGTCGGTTGATCCTGATTGTAGTCCAGAATTAACTGCAATGCTTGGTTCTGCAATTGCTGTTGCAATTTCAGATATCCCATTTGATGGTCCATGTGCAACAACACAGGTTGGTTTAGTAAATGGTGAATTCGTATTCAATCCAAATGCAGCTCAGAAAGCAGTTTCTGATTTACAGTTAACCGTAGCTTCTACAAGAGATAAGGTTATTATGATCGAAGCCGGTGCGAATGAAGTTCCAGAAGACAAGATGATCGAAGCAATCTATGAAGCACATGCAGTAAACCAGAAAGTAATCGAGTTCATCGATACCATCGTTGCTGAAGTTGGTAAAGAAAAGCATAGTTACGTAAGCTGTGAAATCCCTGAAGAGATGTTCGAAGCAATGAAAGCAATCGTAACACCTGAAGAGATGGAAGAAGCAGTATTTACAGATGTAAAGCAGGTTATAGAAGAAAATATCCGCGTGATCAAAGATAAATTAGCAGAATGTTTTGCAGAAGAACATGAAGACTGGTTACCTTTAATCGACGAAGCAGTCTATAAGTATCAGAAGAAGACAGTACGTAAGATGATTTTAAAAGATCACAAACGTCCAGATGGTAGACAGATCGATCAGATTCGCCCATTAGCTGCTGAAATCGATCTTCTTCCTAGAGTTCATGGTTCTGGTATGTTCACTCGTGGTCAAACTCAGATTTTAACTGTTACAACCTTAGCACCTTTATCCGATGCTCAGAAGATCGACGGTTTAGATGAAGCAGAAACTTCTAAGAGATATATGCATCACTATAACTTCCCATCCTACTCCGTTGGTGAGACAAAACCAAGTAGAGGACCAGGACGTCGTGAAATCGGTCATGGTGCATTAGCAGAGAGAGCTTTGGTTCCTGTACTTCCGTCTGAAGAAGAATTCCCATATGCAATTCGTACCGTATCTGAGACATTAGAATCTAACGGATCTACTTCTCAGGCCAGTATTTGTGCATCTTCCCTGTCTCTGATGGCAGCAGGTGTGCCGATTAAAAAGCCGGTAGCCGGTATTTCCACAGGTCTTGTGACAGGAGAAAGTGATGACGATTATCTGGTACTGACAGATATTCAGGGTCTGGAAGATTTCTTCGGTGATATGGACTTTAAAGTAGCCGGTACAAGAGATGGTATTACAGCAATCCAGATGGATATCAAGATTCATGGTTTGACAAAACCAATCATCGAAGAAGCCATTGCAAGAACAAAAGAAGCAAGAATGTATATTCTGGATAATGTTATGGATCCTGTTATTGATAAGCCAAGAGCAGAAGTTGGCGAATATGCACCAAAGATTGAACAGATTAAAGTGGATCCGGATAAGATCAGTGAGATTATCGGAAAACAGGGCAAGACAATCAATGGTATCATCGATGAGACAGGTGTGAAGATCGATATTGATGAAGAAGGCCGCGTTTCTATTTGTGGTGTGGAAAAAGCAGGAATAGAAAAAGCAATTAAGATTATTCGTTCTATTGTAGAACCTGTAGAAGCAGGTGCAATTTACGAAGGTAAAGTAGTACGAATTATGAATTTTGGAGCATTTGTACAGATTGCACCAAATAAAGACGGACTGATTCATATTTCCAAACTTTCCAAGAAGAGAGTAGAAAAGGTAGAAGACGTCGTAGAGATTGGTGATATCGTTATTGTAAAAGTTCTGGAAGTAGATAAGATGGGAAGAATCAACCTGTCTTTAATGGACATTATTAAATAAA
>JAQXNU010000029.1 GCA_029098165.1 Clostridiales bacterium | reverse complement strand
CATACCGATGATTTCATTATTCGCATTCTTTAATGGCATATAATAAGCTCTCGTATTATGACCAAGTAGATTGATCATTGCTGTATATGTATTTCCATTCTTTAAGACTGCATCACATACTTCAGGTGTTGCCGTTGTTCCGAGAGCACGGTTTCCAGATTCATTAAGAAGATTCGTTGAGACACGTGTATCATGGTGGAAGATAGTGACACTGTAATCCGTTGCTTTTTTGATGGAATCTACAAATTCAGTATTGCCATCGATTAGAGTATCACCTTTATAGAGTTGACCATTTTTCTCATTAAAATCTCCAGGGTATGTCTGCTCTAAGATGCGATTGACCAAGGCAAGATCACGTTCTACCACTTCGGTATAAACACTGTTCAGGTTGGAATTCGTTCTTTTAGCAGTGAAGGTGGTAATTATAATTGCGGTTAGAGATAAGACTACTACGATTGCTCCAACTAGTTTTGTCTTGATTTTCATATCAAGTCCTCCTGTTTTTTTATTATTACTAATTATAAGTCTCCCCAAGTAGTATCTATCATAATACATTTCGACAGGATAGTGAAAAAGGTTTAGTATTTTATATAGGACTAAAGTTTCAGTTTTAAAAGAAATGAAGGAATCCTTGACACTTATAGTATAATTGTATACAATTAAACAGTAAAATATATGAATCAGGAGTGAATGACATGGAGAACCGTAGAGTATTTAGAAATCCACAGAACAACCTGTTAGCTTTGGAAGAACATATCTATGAACTCGTTGATGTAGTTCAACCGAATGTTTTCCGTAATTTGTTTCCATATGATGAAATACCTAAGATAGCATTTAATGATCGAATCGTTCCACATAACATGCCAGAGAATATTTGGATCACAGATACAACATTCCGTGATGGACAACAGTCAAGAGCGCCATATACAACAGAACAGATTGTTACAATGTATGATTATTTACACCGTCTCGGTGGGCCGAACGGAATCATTCGTGCAAGTGAATTTTTCTTATATAGTAAAAAAGATCGAGATGCTGTTTATAAATGTATGGAACGTGGTTATAAGTTCCCAGAAGTTACTTCGTGGATTCGTGCAAATAAAAAGGACTTTGAACTTGTAAAAGATTTGGGATTGAAGGAAACGGGTATTTTAGTAAGTTGTTCCGATTACCATATTTTCTATAAAATGAAGATGACAAGAAGCCAGGCGATGAATCATTATTTAAGTATCGTTCGTGATTGTCTGGAAACTGGTGTAGCACCAAGATGTCATCTAGAAGATATTACACGTTCTGATATTCATGGATTTGTAATACCGTTTTGTTATGAGTTGATGAAATTAGGTCAGGAGTACAATATACCAGTTAAAATACGTGCTTGTGATACAATGGGATATGGTGTAAACTTCTCAGGTGCAGTAATCCCACGAAGTGTACAAGGAATCATCTATGCACTAATCACACACGCAGGAGTGCCAAGTGAACAATTAGAATGGCATGGACATAATGACTTTTATAAAGCAGTTACGAATTCAACAACAGCATGGCTATATGGTGCTTGCGGTGTCAATTGTTCTTTGTTTGGCATTGGTGAGAGAACTGGTAATACACCATTGGAAGCAATGGTATTTGAGTATGCACAGCTAAAAGGAACTCTAGATGGAATGGATACAACCGTAATTACAGAGCTCGCAGAATACTTTAAAAAAGAGATAGGGTATAAAATTCCACATAGAACACCATTCGTTGGTAAAAATTTCAATGTGACTCGAGCAGGAATTCATGCAGATGGTCTATTGAAAAATGAAGAGATTTATAATATATTTGATACGGAGAAGTTTTTAAATCGTCCAGTTTTGGTTTCGGTATCGAATACGTCAGGTCTTGCGGGAATTGCCCATTGGATCAATACATACTATAAGCTTAAAGGCGATAAGATGCTCGATAAAACAAACTTGCTCGTTGTTAAGCTGAAAGAAAAAGTCGACAAAGAATATGAAAATGGTAGAATTACTGTGATGACAGATGAAGAACTAATTGACCTGATCAATTCTTATAAAAAAGAATGTAACGTTGACCTGCCAGACATCAAGGTAGAATAGCTTAACGGATCAAGTGAAAAACTTCAAAAAATACAAATTTAGGAGGATTTACGATGACTGCGGAAAAAATAGCAGCTGCAAAAGAGGCATTTGGAAAATTGTTAGAGGAACAATTAAAGCGTGTAGAAGTAATGAAAGCACAAGGCGATTTTATTAACTACAAAGAATTAAAACCAATTATCATCGGCGTTTGTGGTGGTGATGGTATCGGCCCAGCAATTACAAGTCAGGCTCAGAGAATCCTGGAGTATTTGTTGAAAGATGAAGTGGCATCAGGTAAAGTAGTATTTAAAGTGATCGATGGATTGACCATTGAACGCAGAGCGGCAGAGATGAAAGCAATCCCAGACGATGTTTTGAAAGAATTAAAAGAGTGTCATGTTATCTTAAAGGGACCAACAACAACACCTAGAAAAGGAGATCCATGGCCTAATGTTGAGAGTGCCAATGTTGCAATGCGTAAAGAACTCGATCTGTTTGCAAACGTAAGACCAGTTCGTATTCCGGAACAAGGAATTGATTGGACGTTCTATCGTGAGAATACAGAAGGTGCTTATGCAGTTGGTAGTAAAGGCGTTCATGTTACAGAAGATTTAGGTGTAGATTTTACGGTTGTAACAACTCAGGGAACTGAGCGTATCATCCGTGCAGCCTTTGAATATGCAAAA
>JAQXNU010000028.1 GCA_029098165.1 Clostridiales bacterium | reverse complement strand
AAATATCGTGGTGAATTTGAAGAGAGAATTAAGAAAGTGATTTCAGAAGTTGTCTATGATGGCAATGTACTTCTCTTTTTAGATGAGTTACACACAATTATCGGTGCTGGTGGTGCTGAAGGAGCCATTGATGCTTCAAATATATTAAAGCCATCCTTAGCACGTGGCGAAATTCAGTTAATCGGTGCAACTACTAGAGAAGAATATCGTAAGTATATTGAAAAAGATGCTGCGTTGGAAAGAAGATTTCAGCCTGTTGAGGTAGAAGAACCAAGTGAAGAAGAAACAGTTAAGATCTTAATGGGACTTCGTGAACGCTATGAAAATCATCATAATGTTACAATTACAGATGATGCGATCGTAGCAGCAGTCAAATTATCAAAACGTTATATCAATGATCGATTCCTTCCAGATAAGGCTATCGATGTTATGGATGAATCTGCGTCCAAAGTCAGACTGAGTACATTTGCAGATTCTCCAAAGATGAAAGAATTAGAAATCAAAATAGCTGCTCTTGAAGCGGAAAAAGAAGTAGCCATTAAAGAAGAAGCTTTTGAAAAAGCAAGTGAGATAAAAAAGAAACAAGATAAGGCAAGAGACATGCTGAATCGTCATAGAATGGAACATGAGAAAGAGCGAGAGGAGAAAACTCTTTTTGTCACGGAGGCGGAAATTGCTGATGTAATTGCAGGCTGGACGAAGATTCCTGTCAAGAAGTTAGAAGAAGAGGAGAGCGAGCGTTTAATGAAGCTCGAAAGCATACTTCATGAGCGTGTGGTTGGTCAGACAGAAGCAGTTGCAGCAGTTGCGAAGGCAATTCGTCGTGGCCGTGTTGGGTTAAAAGATCCGAATAGACCAATTGGCTCATTCTTATTCTTAGGACCAACTGGTGTTGGAAAAACGGAACTTTCCAAAGCGCTTGCTGAAGCAATGTTTGGCAATGAAAATTCCATGATACGAGTGGATATGTCTGAATATATGGAAAAGCACAGCGTTTCTAAGATGATTGGTTCTCCTCCAGGATATGTAGGCTATGATGAAGGTGGACAGTTAAGTGAAAAAGTACGACGTAACCCATATTCTGTTATTTTGTTTGATGAGATTGAAAAAGCACATCCAGATGTATTCAATATCCTTCTTCAGGTTTTGGATGACGGTCATATTACGGATGCACAGGGAAGAAAAGTTAGCTTTAAGAATACGGTGATCATCATGACATCGAATGCGGGTGCACAGAGTATCATTTCACCTAAAAAACTTGGTTTTACTTCAGTAACTGATGAGAAGGCAGACTATAAACGCATGAAAGATGGCGTTATGGAGGAAGTAAAACGAGTATTTAAGCCTGAGTTTATCAATCGAATTGACGAAATGATCGTATTCCATCAGTTGACAAAAGACGATATTAAGAATATTGTTCGAATAATGTTGAGCACAATTGAAAAACGTTGTAGCAATCAATTAAAGTTAACCTTAAAGATTCAGGAAAGTGTCATTGATTATCTTGCTGAACAGGGATTTGATGATAAGTATGGAGCAAGACCAATTCGTCGCGCCATCCAGAATAGTATTGAAGATTCCTTAGCGGAAGAGATCTTAGAAGGACATGTAACTGAGGGGGATACGGTAACAATTGATTGTAAGGAAAATAAGATCATAATTACACCGAAGAAAAGACGCGCTAAAAAGACAAAAACTACTAAATAAACAATTAAAACTCTATTAAACTGCAAATATTTAGTAGCATTATGACATGGTTTATATTATAATAACGATATAAAATAAATTTTTCAGTGCTGGAGAAAATAAAATACCAAGGAATCGTATGTCGGTTTCATGATTATATGGGAAATAGCACTTTGAAAACGACCAGGAGGATATGAAAATGGCATTGCATGAAGCTTTAATTCGTGAAGAGAAGGATGGTTCCATAAGCTTTGGAGATTACACATTGGAAGTGAAATCCAAGATGTCTGATTTTGAGCATAATGGTGATTTGTATAAAGTTAAAACTTATAATGAGATTACAAAATTAGAAAAGAATGGTCTCTTTATCTATGAATCCGTTCCAGGTACTGCAGTATCTCATATGAATGTGTCGGAGAAAGAAGTTAGTTTCTTCGTAAGCGGTAGTGAAGATGCACAGATTACTCTAGAATTAGAAGCTGAAAAAGAATACAAGATTTTAATTGATGAAACGAATATTGGTAAGATGAAAACAAACCTTGGCGGGAAACTTGTTCTCAGTGTGGAATTAACAGCTGAGAAAGAAGTTCAGATTCAGGTCATTAAGTGCTAATTCACGAAAAATATAGAATAAATATTTGATAGAATCAAGCGAACCAGCAATCGGTTTCACTTGGCATGAATATATATGCCGCCTCGAATCGAGGCGGCATTACCACTAAATAACGGTGTATAATAGTAATATAATAGATTTGATTGATTTAGGAATGAGGAGTTATAGGGAATGGCAAAGAAAAGTACAGTTTTTTTCTGTAAAGAATGTGGTTATGAGTCTTCCAAATGGTTAGGACAGTGTCCTGGCTGTAAAAGCTGGAATTCATTCACGGAGGAACCAGTAATTAAAAAGACAACAGCTGCGCGAGCAAATGTTGGAAACTTTTCTGAGCCAAAGTATTTATCTGATGTTCAAATGAACGAAGATGAAAGAACTCAGATTGGAATCAGCGAATTTGACCGTGTTTTAGGTGGTGGAATCGTAAGTGGATCCCTTGTTTTGGTCGGTGGTGATCCTGGTATTGGAAAATCAACACTTTTACTTCAGATGTGTAAATTATTAGTGGAAAAGAAGAAAAAGGTGCTTTACATTTCTGGTGAAGAATCGTTACGTCAGATAAAAATGAGAGCAGAAAGGTTAGGACAGTTTGCAGGTGATCTGTTATTGCTTTCCGAAACAAATCTTGATCAGATACAAAGCTTAGTTGAGAAAGATAAACCAGAGATCATGGTGGTCGACTCGATACAGACAATGTTTAAAGAAGAAGTAAATGCTTCTCCAGGTAGCGTAAGCCAGGTCCGTGAATCCACAGCTGTTCTTATGCATTTAGCAAAGGGATTAGGAATCAGTACTTTTATTGTTGGACATGTTACCAAAGAAGGTGTCGTTGCGGGACCACGTGTATTAGAGCATATGGTAGATACTGTTCTATATTTTGAAGGAGATAATACGGCATCTTACCGAATTCTTAGAGCTGTTAAAAATCGTTTTGGGTCAACCAATGAAGTTGGCGTATTTGAGATGAAAAATAATGGATTGACGGAAATTTCAAATCCATCCGAATATATGTTACAGGGAAAACCAGAAGATGAACCTGGTTCTGTCATTGCAGCCTCGATGGAGGGAACTCGTACGATGTTAGTTGAGGTTCAGGCATTAGTTTGTCAGACCTATTATAACATGCCAAGGAGAACAGCGGCAGGTACGGATTATAACAGAGTCAATCTTTTGATGGCTGTATTAGAGAAAAGATTAGGAATACAGATGGCTTCTTGTGATGCATATGTAAATGTCGCAGGAGGTATGAGAATTAATGAACCAGCCTTGGATTTAGCAATTGTATCGGCAATTCTTTCTTCTTATCGTAATAAGTCGCTAAACAGTAAGACAATCGTCTTTGGGGAAGTAGGCTTAACCGGAGAAGTACGTGCGGTCAGTATGGCAGAACAACGTGTTCTGGATGCTAAGAAAATGGGGTATGAGGTGTGTGTACTTCCTCAGGTTAACAAAGAACACATCAAAGTAAATGGCATAAAATTATTAGGAATACGAAATATACGAGAATTAAATTCATTACTGCACGAATAAAGAAACTAGGGGGTTTACCATGCAGCCGGAATTATATAAAAAAGTATTAGTCGCATTATCCGCTTCCCAAGAGCTGATTGAAAAGTCTTCTTTTGATTGTATCAATCAGCATGATAAGGTTGCAAATTTAGTTGCTGAATTAATGGGCATCTGTAATCATATGACATTTCAATTAGAAATGATCAATGAGCAGGTCGACGCTATGAAGGCATTACAGGGAAGTTCTGACCCTGAAAATAGAGATTTAGCAGAATTATCAGAAATGTTGAAAGAGCAAAGTAGGTTACAAGCAGAGGTAAATCAGTGGCTTCAGTCCATTATTGAGGAACAGTCATTGGAAAGTGAAGTTATTCATGAAATGGAAATGCAGATAGCAGACCAAAGAGAGATTCTCGATGAGGCTTGTTACATAGAAAAATAGGCTGTTTTTACAGCCTTTTTTCGATGATAGAATTATGGATAGAGAGAGGAAGTATAAGTGGTGAAATGGATTATAAAAAAAGTAAAGAGGTATAAATTACGAATTTTAATTGGTTTCGTAGCCCTAGTCCTTCTATTTATAGGATTTCGTGGGTTTAAGCTACTTGTCAAAGTAGGAAACATTAAGTATCTATACAACTATACGCATAATACACAGGGCAGTCTGCCAGTTCAACAGAATCTTGGAAATAAGGTAAACGCAAATGCATCGGTTGCAAAGGCAACTCAGGCAACACAGCCAAGTCTGTTAGGAATTTCAACGAGAATACAGGTGGATGGAGTAGATGTTTCTAGTTATACACGAAAGGATAAAATCTTCTTTACATCAGAAGCATTAAAGAACTATACAAATTGGAAGGGAATTACGACGTTTCGAGGGGATTATCATAGAAATCTTCAGGCTTATGGTAATGCGACGATTAGACAGGAGAAGTTTGATGATAAGATTTGGAGTTATTCCACAGGCAAAGTACTAAAAAGTAATGGTGTGGATTACTGGTCTGGGAATGGATGGACAGGTCAACCATTGTTAGTTCAATGGGATGATGCCACAAAAAGAGTCATGAATATGTATGTCTCAGCTAAAAATAAACAAGATTTGATTGAAGTCATTTATCCAGGAATGGATGGATTTATTCACTTTCTTGATGCGGAAACAGGTGAACCAACGAGAGATGCAATTAATGTCGGCATGACATTTAAGGGGACATGCTCTTTATACCCGGGGGATGCTCCTATTTTAGTGTTAGGTTCTGGTGATGCTCAGACAGGTATGTTTGGAGAATGTGTTAGCCCACGAATCTATCTATATAGTCTAATTGATGGAAAGAAACTATATGAATTTGCAGACAATGACCCAATTGCTCCACGTATCTGGCATGCATTTGACAGTTCTGCAATCTTTCATAAAGAAACCGATACTTTAATTGCAATTGGTGAAAATGGCGTTATTTATACGATGAAGTTAAACACACAGTATAATAAATCAACTGGTGAGTTATCCATTCATCCAACGGAAGAAGTAAAAGCAGTCTATAGTGCGGCAAGAAATTCGGAAGATGGTTTTCTATGGGGAAGTGAAAGTAGTGCTAGCGTATGGCAGAATTATTTGTTCCTTGGAGATAACGGAGGAGTTGTCTATTGCATCGACTTAAATACCATGCAGATGGTTTGGACTCAGGATGTATTCGATGATGTCAATTCCAGTATCATCTTTGAAGAAGATGAAAACGGAAATAAGTATCTATATGTAGCTACAACATTGAAATATCAGACCAATAGCCATAATATTGGCGAAGCAAATGTATTTAAGTTAAATGCAATGTCTGGTGAAATCATCTGGAGAAAACCGTATGAAGTGCATACCGTAAAAGGTCTTGCAGGCGGATTTTTAGCAACTGGTGCACTAGGAAAAGGCGTTGTTTCGGATTATATTTATTACTTCGTTTCTAAGACACCTGAGATTGATGGTGGATATCTTGTCGCACTAGATAAAGAAACTGGTCAAGAAATATGGAGAAAGGATATCGGTACGGATTCTTGGAGTTCTTTAAATATTGTATATACCGAAGATGGACGAGCATACCTGATTCAGGGAGGATATGATGGAAACCTTGCACTCATTGAAGCTACGACTGGTGAAATAAAGGATCGTGTGTATCTTGGTGGTGGCGGTATCGAAGCTACCTGTGCGGTATTTGGTAACCAGATTGTTGTTGGGACACGAAATGAAAAGATTGTTGGGGTGACGGTGAAATGATAAATACAAAGAAAAAAATAATAACAGTAGCCGTAGTACTTGCAATTCTTTTGATATCTGCAAGCTTAGGGCTCTTTCGGGAAGATAAAGGCGTTACATCACCCGATATTGAAACAGTAAATGAATTGGAAGGGACGACACTTGGTGGAGTAGCGGCAAGAATGCCGGATAATAGCGCTAAGATATTATTTGAGAGTCTGCTTGGTGTCAAACTACGTAACTACCAATCCTATCAGAATACATTTGAGACACTTTCTGCCTTACGTACGAATGAAATTCAGGCAGCTTGGTTTCCAGATGTTACAGTAAGGTATTTATTGCAGATGGAAGAAGGATTCAAAGAGATTCCAATGCCACAAAATGAAAAGCCTCGTTTAGACTTTGCAATGGCATTGAAGTCAGATAACATAAGTCTTCGAGATGAAATTAATGCGGCAATTGCTACATTAAAAGAAAATGGTATGTTGGAAGATCTGCAGGATTACTATGTTACAAATGCAAAATCAGCAATGAAGTTTAAGCCGTCCGACATGGAACAGATTTCAGACAGCAATCAGACAATTTACGTTGGAATTACTGGTGCAGTATGGCCACTTGACCTTGTTGACATCGAATTAAACCCATATGGCTTTTCAGTAGCATTAATGAATGAGATTGGAAAGTTAACTCATAAGAAGGTGAAGTTTGTAACTCTAAAAAATGATACCGCATTTTCGAGTTTAATGGGCGGAAAAGTTGATCTGCTATTTTGCTATGGAACAAGCCAAAGCACATTATCCGATACAAAGAATTATATTATGACAGATGGATACTATACGATGAATCAGTATTCATATCTGGTATTAGAATAGGGGGCTAATATGGGTATATTAAGAAATTTGTTAAACGCAGTGCAGAATAATCTGATCTCGGGCGATGCGTATTATATTATTATCAAAAGTGTAATCGTTACGATTGCAATTACGGTTATTGCCTGGCTGGTAACATTTGCACTGGGAGCTCTTATTAGTTATTTTATGTCTTATGATAAAAAGATAGTTTGCTCGTTTTTTTCCGCCATCAGTTTTATTTTTAGAAGTACTCCAGTATTGTTATTACTGCTATTGATGTATTATGTAGTATTTAAAAGTGTTAACATAAATCTCACTTTATTATCTGGTCTTTCCATTGGATTATATGGAGCCGGACATTTATCTGAGATTATAGCTCGACAGGTACGTAGAGCAAGTAAAGAGCAGGATGAAGCGGTTGTTCGACGTTTAAAACAAGTATATTTTACAGTTACCATGCCTCAGATGTTGGAAGATACTGTGTTTATGACAAAGCGTCTAAGCATTCAATTATTACAATGGACAACCATTGTTGGCTATATCTCCGTAAATGATCTGACAGAAGTTATGAATCGTATTGGTCAAAGAACAATGTATCCTTTCTTCTCTATTGCTGTAAGTATTATCTTTTATTTAATTGGAACGATAATAATTGAAAGTATTTTTAATATGATTGAAAGAAAGATAAAATAATTAGTAAAGGTCGAAAGAAAAATGAAAATAGGTGTATTTGATTCTGGTCTAGGTGGATTATCTGTTCTGCACTGTGCACAGAAGTTAATTCCAAATGCAGACTATGTTTATTATGCTGATGAGAAACATGTTCCATACGGGGAAAAAAAGCCAGAGGAACTAAAAGGGTTTATTAAGGAAATCATTCAGTTTATGATAGATAAGAATGTGGATGCGATTGTAATTGCCTGTAATACTGCAACGTCTATGATTGATAAGAGTGAACGAAAGAAATACCCGATTCCAATTGTAGGAATGGAACCAGCGGTTAAGAAAGCGGTTGATCTTTATTCTAACGAGAATAAGAGAATTTTAGTTGCTGCGACTCCTGTAACGATTACAGGGGATAAGCTAAAGGGTTTGGTTGAACAAGTGGATCGTGATAATATGACGGATCTAGTAGCATTGCCAGGACTAGTCCGTTATGCGGAACAAGGGGATTTTAGTTCTGATGGTATCATCACTTATTTAAAGGAAGCATTAAAAGAATACGATTTATCAAACTACGGAACAGTTGTATTAGGCTGTACTCATTTTAATTATTTTAAGCCAAGTTTTCAAAAGCTTTTTGATCAGGAGGTCCATTTCCTAGATGGAAATGAAGGTACAATTCATCAGCTTCTTAGAGTACTTCCCAATAAGTTAGAGAAAAAGGAAAAGGGAACGGTGGAATACTACTTTTCTGGAGACAAACTTACAGAGAAAGAACATAGTTTTGTTCAACAGTGTTTGTCACAGCTAGATGTCGTATATTCAATTAATTAGAAATATAGAAGCTGTTGTAATCTATGGTTGTGACATTATGTCATAGTAGATAGCAACAGCTTTTTAAACTTGGTTAATAAATTGCTGGGGTAACAGTTATATATTTATGTTTTATAAGCAGGAAGAATAAATAATATTAGGAGCGTTAATATTTAGCTACATTGACTTATTCTAGCTATTTTTATATAATTGTGATGTATTTGTTTAAAACAGAAAACCATTAATTGGGGATAGTGAGTTAGAAGCTATCTATTGAAAGGAAGATGTAAATGAAGCAATATGATGTAGTTATTATAGGTGCAGGCCCAGCTGGTATTTTTACAGCTCTAGAGATGATCAAGAAAGGTAGTACAAAGAAGATTGCTATCGTAGAAAAAGGGAAACCTGTAGAAAAACGCCATTGTCCAAAAACAGTGACAAAACAGTGTGTCAATTGCAAGCCATATTGCCATATTACAACTGGTTTCTCTGGTGCGGGAGCATTCTCAGATGGTAAGTTATCCTTAAGTTATGAAGTAGGTGGGGACCTTCCTTCATTAATCGGTGAGGATTTAGCACAGGAAACAATTAATTATACGGACAGTATTTATCTTGAGTTTGGTGCTGATCATAAAATCGAAGGTATTTCAGAACCAGAGAAGACAAAGGAGATTCGTAAGCGTGCAATTCAGGCAGGTCTTAAGCTTGTTGACTGCCCAATACGTCACCTTGGAACAGAAAAAGCTCAAGAAATCTATCATAGTATCGAAGAGTATTTAGTTAATCACGGAGTAGAAATCTATTTCAATTACCATTGCAAAAACTTAATCATTGAGGATAGTGTTTGTAAGGGTGCAATCATAGAGAATGCAGTGACACATCAGGATGTACTTGAATTATATGGATCAAACATAATTGTTGCTACAGGTAGAAAAGGTGCAGACTGGTTAGAAAAACTGTGTGAGGAACACGACATTGCTCATCAGCCAGGAACCGTTGATATCGGTGTTCGTGTAGAAGTTCGTAACGAAATCATGGAGGATGTAAACAAGGTTCTTTATGAATCTAAATTAATTGGTTATCCAGCTCCATTCAAAAACAAAGTAAGAACATTCTGTCAGAATCCTGGCGGCTTTGTAAGTCAAGAGAATTACGATAATGACTTAGCAGTTGTTAACGGACATTCTTATAAAGATACAAAATCGAATAATACAAACTTAGCAATCTTAGTTTCACATAACTTTAATCAGCCATTTAATCAGCCAATTGCTTATGCTCAAAAGGTTGGTGAGTTAACGAATATGTTAAGCTGTGGTCATATCTTAGTACAGCGTTATGGCGATATCTTATCTGGAAAACGTACTTGGCCAAAGGAATTAAGCCAGAGCAACGTGCGTCCAACACTTCCAGATGCAGTAGCAGGAGATATTACAGCCGCAATGCCATATCGTGCAATGACTAATATCATTAACTTTATCCAGGCAGTAGATAATGTTGTTCCTGGTTTTGCTAGTACAGAGACTTTATTATACTCTCCAGAGTTAAAGTTCTATAGTAATCGTATCAAGATGGATGAGAAGTTTGATACGAACATCCAAGGTCTTCACTGTCTTGGTGACTCTTCAGGTTGGACACGTGGCTTAATGATGGCATCTGTGATGGGTGTTCTCATGGGTAGAAGATTAGTGTAAAAGCTTGTTCCTTAAAGATAAGGGGTGTCACTTAGCAATATTTATTTGCTAAAGCGACACCTCTATTATTTGAACTCTTATCTTACGAAGGAATCTGATCTTATTAGATGTGCTGTATATGAGATGAATGGAGAATACGTCCTACAAAATTAATAATAAGAAATCCAATAGATTCACAAATTAATATATCGGAAAATAAGAAAAATAAGTTTACAAAAAAATATTCAAAATGGTATTGACAATTAGAACAATTCATAGTAATATATTTAAGCACGGTAAAGCCGTCAAGTGAATAGGGGTATAGTTCAGTTGGTAGAATATCGGTCTCCAAAACCGCAGGTCGTGGGTTCAAGTCCTACTGCCCCTGGTCAATAAGAGAAGCTCAGAAGTCTTTTGGATTTCTGAGCTTTTTGCTATGTCATATTTATTGAAATTCATTTCGGTGTTGTTCAAAAAAATCGTGGTATAGGCGTACATTTTCTAGTTCTGTCCATTTGCACCTTTTTACCGGTTCGCTGTCGAGGTTGTAGATCTTTGCACTCTTCATGGATAGTAAAAATGGGGAGTGAGTGGAGATGATGAACTGACAGTTTTGGTAGGTAGCATAGTCTTCGATCAGGGAGAGGAACTCAAGCTGGCGTTTCGGTGAGAGTGAATTTTCTGGCTCATCGAGAAGGTAGAGGCCGGACTCCTGAATCTTTTCCATAAAGTATTGATGGGCATTTTCTCCGTTGGAATGTTCCCGAATATTATCCATTAACTGACCTGAAGTATAGCGAGACTGAGTTTTTCTTCGAGCAAGATTTACTTTTTTCAACTGTTCATAGTCTTTAAGGGAACGATATTTAAAATCTGAGTATTTCGCATCAAGATAGTCTTGAAAAAGATCTTCCCGTTTTTGATCAATTCCTTCGTTCATCATTCGAACATTCAACATATAGTCAAAAACATCATCACTTGTGATTATTCGTTTATTTTCGGGAAGTTCCCGGTACAAGGAATAGTCACATAAGGATAAGTAATCGTTATAAAAGCTGGAGTGATTGAATAAAGAGTCACGATCTAATTTTAGTTTTTCAGCGATGATATTTAGTACAGTCGTTTTGCCAGAACCATTGCCACCATAAAGAATTGTTATGGGCTCAAAGTTAAGAATTCGAAGATTCTTTTTGGATAGAATCTGAAATGGATAAACAGTATTATAGCAGGTTCGTTGAATCGACATGATAAAAGAATACTCTTCTTCTTGATCTGGAAAACTAAAAGAATCTAGATATATCATATGAGATACAACCTTTCTTTTTGGGCTATAGTATGTAACGTATTGTGCTTAAGAATGAAACTAGTTATTACAAAATATTATAACTTTAATGGAGATTGAAATCAATATCGTGGAGCATAGGTGGGATTTTTGTTTCACAATTAGCATCTTCCATGTAGCAATTCGCTGTTCATCGGAGATACTATTTTTTGTTTTTGCATTAGATTTACTTAAATGGATTGCTATTAGAAGAAAATGTAGTATAATATCAAAATATATATGCTATAAACGGCAAAGATTTACAGGTTAAGAAAAGACTGATCTAAGATCTTGTAAATTTACATAAAAAAGAAAAGGGGTACGATATGCAAAATTTGAACAATTCAATTTACAATCGAGGAAATGAGTACTTTATACAGGAACAGAATATGAAGTCTTTGTGTGAAACTTATGAAACACCTTTCTATATGTATGATGCGAACTATATGTTGAAAAAATATGATTCTCTTAAGAAGTATTTGTGTTGGAATAATACAAAGATTTTTTATGCAATGAAAGCTAACTATAATCCTCATTTGTTAAAAATCATGAGAGATCATGGCTTTTATTTGGATACGGTAAGTCCGTCTGAAGTAATGCTTGCATTAAAACTAGGGTTTGAACGCGATCATATTATGTTTACAGCAAATAATATGACAGATGAAGAGATGAATCAGGTAAAAGAACAAGGTGTTATGTTTAACATAGATTCCCTTGTCAGATTGGAAAAGTATGCGAAAGAATATGCAGGATCTGCAATCTGTATCAGAGTTAATCCGAATGTGATCGCTGGAGAAAATGAAAAAGTACAAACAGGTGGAGATCAGTGTAAATTCGGTATTCTACTTTCGGATATTCCAAAGGTATTAAAGATTGCAAAACAACACAATTTACGAATCGTTGGTGTCCATGAACATACAGGAAGTGGTATCTCAGATTTAACAAAAGTGTTTAAAAGTATGAACAATGTATTGGATATTCTTAATCCGATTGATTTCCCTGATTTAAAATTTGTTGATTTTGGGGGCGGTTTTAAGGTTCAGTATGATCCAAATGAAAAGCCTATTGATTATGCCGAATTTGGTGCAAAAGCGGGACAACTATTCCAAAACTTCTGTATGGGATATGGAAGAGAATTGGAGATGTACTTTGAACCAGGTAAATATATTGTTGCGGATGGTGGATGTTTTGTTGTACAGGTTAACACCATCAAGAATAATAATGGCAGACTCATCGTTGGAACCAATTCAGGTTTTCCTCATCTGATCCGACCAGTATTTTATGGAGCATATCATCATATCATCAATGTGAGCAACCCAGAAGGAACTCCTCATAAATATGATATTTATGGAAATACATGTGAATCAGGTGATTGTTTTGCATGTGAGAGAGAACTACCGGAGATACGAATTGGAGATTATTTAGTAATCCAAAACGCAGGAGCTTATTGTCGATCAATGGCTTCTGAATATAATCTGAGAGCTTTTCCTTCCGAGTATATTGTTTATAATAATGAGGTAATCACATCGAAGAAGAGAATCTCAAATGCTGAATTGGCAGAACGTATCCTAAGTGATTACGGAATAGAAGATTAATAATTAATTGAAGTAAATGAAAGATATTCTTAAGAAACATGACTAGCATTTGCCACAGGTATTGTCTATAATAGCAATACAAAGTTCAACATGTAATACCAAAACTCGACAAGAATCGATTAAGATAATGTATTTACAGTGGAGTAATGTGAACATAAGGATACTTTGATTTTAACGAAAAAGAAAGGCTATGGAATGAAGGAAGATTATAATAGACAATACGATGAAAGAGAATTACGAGCTTTGCTTAGAGAACAGGTTCAGGAAATGGACGATGTGAGCAGGGAAGAAGAGAACTACCAAAGAGACCCAAGAAGAGCAGCAAGACAGGAAACTGCTGCGACAAAACATACAAAGAAAAAGAAACATACCGGCATTAAAGTGTTAGCCTGTATCATCCTTTTTCTAGGGGTAACTCTTGGCGTATTAATTGGTACGAAACCTGGACGTAAAGCAATCTATACGGTTGCAGGTAATTATATTTTTCGAGAAGTAGAACGAGATGATGATGCAACAAACTTTATGAATGAGCATAATAAAGGAGAGATTGTAGGTAAACGTGAGGAAGGGGTACAAAATTATTTACTATTCGGCTTAGAAGAGATCAATGGTGGCGGACGTTCCGATACAATGATGATTGCTTCTGTTAATATGAATAATGGTACGATCAAGTTAACTTCCTTAATGCGAGATTCCTACGTTGAAATCCCAGGCTGGAAGTCTACCAAGTTAAATGCTGCATACTCTCATGGCGGAGTAAAATCATTAGTTGATACGATTGAATCTAATTATAAGATTCACATTGATGGATATGCATCGGTTAACTTCGAATCTTTTGAAAAAATCGTAGATCAAATGGGCGGTGTTACAATTAAACTTAGTGCCAAAGAAGCAAACTATCTCAATCGAACAAACTATATTTCCAATCCAGAATATCGTAATGTGGTAGAAGGAGTAAACCATTTGAATGGTAACCAGTTATTAGGTTACTGCCGAGTAAGAAAAGTAGCAACCCTTGGTGGAGAAGATGGAGAGAAGATCAGAACGGATAGTGATTATGGCAGAACTGTTCGTAATCGAAGAGCAATGCAGGCACTGTTTGATAAGTTTAAATCATTGAATATGTTTAAGATGCTTACAACGGCAAATGACTGTATGGGTTACGTGACAACAAGCTTAACGAAAGAACAGATTCGTGACATTATTGAAGTTATAGTGGAAAACAAGGTAGATACAGTAGAACAATTTCGATTACCAGTGGATGGTATGTTTAAAGATCCAGTAAAATATAATGGTACAACTTACCCACTAGTATATGATTGGGATAAGAATATTGCAGAATTATATAAATTCATCTATGGAGAGGAAAAAACAACGGCTCAATAGATTGATAAAAGGATAAGAAAAAGAGTAGCAAATGTAGATAAATATGTTTCGCTACTCTTTTTCCTTTGTTCTATTAAGATGTAAAAATCTTATAGACATTCTGAGAACTATATTGTAAAATAAGGTAATCCATACCATTGGAGACGGTAACTATTGGGAGTAGTAAATTAAACAACGGATAAAAATTGAAAGTGAGGAAATGGAATGAAAAATGAACTGTACGAGCTTTATAAACAATGTTTTCCGAAATCTCAATTGAGTAAAGAACTCTTTTTAGAGGAAATTGATTACGAGAATAGCAATATTATTATAACGCAGGAACACTGTCATATGGTTGGGGCTTCAGTTGTGGATAAAAATGCATTACGATTACTTTGTGTTGCACCGAGTATGCAGGGAAAGGGCTATGGAGAAAAACTTTTGAAACGTTCTGAGGAGGCAATCCAAGAAGA
Source organism: Clostridiales bacterium (assembly GCA_029098165.1). Classification (GTDB taxonomy): domain Bacteria; phylum Bacillota; class Clostridia; order Lachnospirales; family Lachnospiraceae; genus Lachnoclostridium. The sequence continues at coordinate 3,108 of JAQXNU010000028.1, read as the reverse complement.
TGGTTATGAAGAAGCAATTCTATATAAATCAGATCGATTGTTCTCTGATATGAATATGGATGAATTAAAAGAACTACATTTTTTTACTCATCATAATTATAAACCGGTTAAGTGTGATGTTACAACATGGGGATCCAAACAATTAGCTGAGTAAATTACATAAACGAAAAAGGCTACAAACACTAAGTGTGTGTTTGTAGCCTTTTAACTTTGGTAAATAACGATGGTAGAACAAGAAACAAGAATTATGTATCTTCTTCTGCATTCTCATGTGACTTGCTGATTTTCTTGTGAATCAGTATGCCAAGGATACTGATAACGATAGTAATACCAAATGCGATAACAGCAAATATATATTCCCTTTGGCCGAGAGCATTACCACCAATCGTGGATGTAATAACGGAAGGAATGCGGGCAATTGTAGAGATGGCAATCCAGGTAGTTAATTTCATTGTTGTTAATCCCATAAAGTAGGTCATGATATCTTTGGGAGTTCCAGGAATTAAAAATAAGATAAAAGTTAGTGTATTTAACTTTTTTGGATTATTTAAAAAATTTAATTTATTCAGCTTTTCTCTGGGATAGATTGCTTCCACTGCTTTTACACCGAAGTATCGAGAAAATAGGAAAACGATGATACTACCAAGCAGAATACCTGCCATACAAAGGAGTGTACCTTCAATTACTCCGAACGCGTAACCAGCACCGATTTCTAGAGGTTCACCAGGTATTAGGGCAATAATGATTTGAAAAGCAACCATACCGATAAAAATTAATCGACTTTTACTTCCTTGACTGTCTACCCAGGAACGAAATTTTTCTGGTTCGGAAAAAAAGACGATCATCTTGCGTCCAATGAACCAGAAGATGGCGAATGAGAATAAAAGAAATAGGATAATGGATACCATGCTGAATATTTTACGTCTTTTTTTAATGATATCATCTTCTTGATCACTAATAGGCTTGTCTAATTCGGTCATAAAGAACTCCTTAACTCGTTATGCTTTTGTGTTCAGGGTTACAAGGTGTTATTAGAAATATGATAATGAATTATCAGAACATAATCAAGGTAATTTGTTAAAAAATCATCTTATGGATAAACTTTGTTTTATTATTATATCCATATTTATTGAATGTGTGGTATGATTAATGTAAAATATATTTAATAAGCAGAACACTCAAAAGTGTTAACTGCCGATGAAAGAAAGAGGGATTTAACATGCAGATCGGTAGAAATGATTTATGTTGGTGCAAGAGTGGTAAGAAATATAAGAACTGTCATATGGAGATTGATCAAGAAATCGCAGATTATGCAAGAGCAGGAGCGATGGTTCCATCCAGAGACATGATCAAAAATGAAGCTGATATTGAAGCAATGCGAATAGCTGGTAAAGCCAATACAATGGTACTTGATTATGTGGAATCTTTTATTAAAGAGGGGATAACTACAGAGGAAATCAATACACTTGTGGATGAATATACAAGAAAAATCGGAGGTATTCCTGCAACTTTAGGATATGAAGGCTATCCTAAGAGTGTGTGTACATCAATCAATGAGGTTGTATGTCATGGAATTCCTGATCCAAACCGTATCTTAAAGTCTGGAGATATCATTAACATCGACTGTACTACAATCGTAAATGGCTATTACGGAGATGCGTCCAGAATGTATTGTATCGGGGATGTAGCACCAGAGCATAAAAAACTCGTAGAAGTGACAAAAGAATGTTTGGAACTTGGATTAAAAGAAGTAAAGCCATGGGCATTTCTTGGAAATGTAGGTTATGTGATCAATCAACATGCAAAGAAACATGGATATAGCGTCGTACGTGAGATCGGTGGACACGGTCTTGGCAAGCAATTTCATGAAGAGCCTTGGGTAAGTCATATTGGTCAGATGAATACAGATTATCTTTTAGTTCCAGGAATGATCTTTACAATTGAACCAATGATCAATTTAGGGAAAGCGTCTGTAGTAGAAGATGCTAAGGATGGATGGACCATTCGTACATCAGACGGAAAACCTAGTGCTCAATGGGAATATACAATCTTAGTAACCGAAACTGGATATGAGGTGTTATCTCACTAAAAAGAGATAGAAAGTTATGAACTAATTGCTCATAAGTATGGAAAAAACGACTGCGAAATAACTGTGAAAACAACAATAAGAATAGATTTGGGGAATCACATTAAATTTGGCTGCCTTTCCCTTCGGCCGGACTAAGCCAAATTCTAATGTGATTTCCTACCTCTATTCTTATTGTTCTTTTTTTATTTAACTACAGAATATTTTCTATGTCTTTGTACTTTGCAGCAGATGCATAAGATCGTTCGATAATAGAGGCTGACTGAATACAAAGCCCTGAATGATGTCACATTTTTTCTCTTTTAATAAAACAAGCTGAGAAGGATGTTCTACACCTTCTGCAACGACCTGAATACCAAGATTATGGGCTAGCCGAATGATTGTATGTACCATGGAGAGATCTTTTTCATTTACACAGATATTATTAATGAATGATTTATCGATCTTTAGTGTATGGATATCCATTTTAGCTAAATAGTTAAGACTTGAGTAACCAGTTCCAAAGTCATCAAGTGCTACCTTAACACCTATATTTTGTAAACGTTTAATAATGGTAGCAGTGTCAATAATAGAGGAGACAAGCGTACTTTCCGTCAGTTCTAGCTCCAGGTATTTTGGTGGAAGCTGTGTTTCTTCTAGAATTTGTGACAACTTATCGAAGAAATTGTAGTGATTTAGCTGAACGGGAGAAATATTTACATCAACGATATATGGTGGAATGCCACTATCAATTAGGCTTTTATTGAATTCACAAGCTTTCCGTAGTGCCCATTCCCCAAGCTCATTGATCAGTCCGGTTTCCTCAGCAACAGGAATAAATTCGGAAGGAGAGATTAGTCCCATTCGAGGATGATAAATCCTCATAAGAGCTTCAAAACCAATGATCTGGTTATTTTTCAAACTGATCTGAGGCTGATAGAGAAGGTAGATTTCATTGTTATTAATTGCATAGCGTAGAACGTCTGTGATCAGACTCTTATAGTTCAGTTTTTCTTCCATATTGTTGTCAAAGATAGAGAACT
>JAQXNU010000027.1 GCA_029098165.1 Clostridiales bacterium | reverse complement strand
TTTTCTAATATTTTTAATCTGCTTCACCCCCTAAAATTTTTTAGGCCCCCCCCCGACTCTTACGATGGCTATTATTCATATGTAGAAATCATATATAACTATGGGTTATGATAAGTAAAGAAAAAATGTAAAATATGGAATAATTGCTTGACAAACATAATGTGCATTGCTACAATGATTAGTAACATAAAACTAAGGAAGCGAGTAAGAGAGCGAATCCGGTAAAGGAGATTCTTATGAGAAAGATGGTTTTATCAATTCTGGTTGACAACACTGCCGGCGTGCTTAGTAGAGTATCTGGCTTGTTTAGCAGAAGAGGCTATAGTATTGAAAGCATAACATCAGGAGAAACTGAAAATCCACATTTATCGCGAATTACTGTTGTAGTGAATGGGGATGATATTATTCTTGAACAGATTCGCAATCAGCTGAATAAGCTGGAAGATGTTGTGGAAATTACTGAATTACATAACGACGATTCTGTATTCAGACAACTTGTTTTAGTTAAGGTTGCTGCTAAGGATAGTGAGCGTCAGCAAGTCATTGCGGTGGCTGACATATTTCGAGCGAAGATCGTAGATGTAGCGAAAGAGTCTTTAATGATTGAGTTAACAGGAAATCAGGCAAAAATCGATGCATTTATTAAACTTTTAGATGGTTTTAAAATATTAGAAATTGTTCGTACTGGTATCACTGGTTTACCACGTGGTGGAGCTGGTGATATTGAAGATTATATTTCATAGGTTGTATGCTGGCATGACGTATTTATACGCTTTTGCGGGTAGAACATAAAGTTGAATTAAATTTTAGGAGGATGAAACAATGGCAAAAATTTATTACCAACAAGATTGTAACCTTTCTCTATTAGAGGGAAAAACAGTTGCTATTATCGGCTATGGCAGCCAAGGCCATGCACATGCAAAAAATTTAAGAGATTCAGGCGTTAAAGTTATCATCGGCTTATACAAAGGTAGCAAGTCTTGGGAAAAAGCTGAAAAAGAAGGCTTTGAAGTATATACTGCAGCAGATGCAGCAAAAAAGGCAGATATCATCATGATTTTAATCAATGATGAGAAACAGGCTAAGATGTATAAAGAATCCATCGAGCCGAACTTAGAGCCAGGCAATATGTTAATGTTTGCACATGGTTTTTCAATTCATTTCGGACAGATTATTCCTCCTAAGGATGTCGATGTCGTTATGATCGCACCTAAGGGACCAGGTCATACCGTAAGAAGCCAGTATGTAGAAGGACAGGGCGTTCCTTGTTTGATCGCTGTACATCAGGATGCTACAGGCAAAGCTCATGAGATGGGGCTTGCATATGCATTAGGTATTGGCGGAGCTAGAGCTGGTGTTTTACAGACAACATTCAGAGAAGAAACTGAAACAGATTTATTTGGCGAGCAGGCAGTTCTTTGTGGTGGTGTAACCGCTCTTATGAAGTGTGGTTTTGAAGTATTAGTTGAAGCTGGATATGAACCAGAAAGCGCTTACTTCGAATGTATCCATGAGATGAAGTTAATCGTTGATTTAATCAACGAGAGTGGTTTCGCTGGTATGAGATACTCTGTATCCAACACAGCTGAATATGGTGACTACATCACAGGTCCTAAGATCATTACTGAAGATACTAAGAACGCTATGCGTGCAGTATTAAAAGACATCCAGACTGGTGTATTCGCTCGTAACTGGTTACTTGAAAACCAGATCGGTTGCCCTAACTTCAATGCAATGAGAAGAATGGAATCTCAGCATCAGCTTGAGAAAGTTGGTAAAGAGCTTCGTGGATTAATGAGCTGGACTCAGAAAGATAAATTAATCGATAACTAAAATGTAGTACATAGGAATCATTAGAAAAAAGACTCTGATCAATATGGTCAGGGTCTTTTTCTTGTGCAATCAGGTTCCTTTTTTATCTTATCGAATACTATATAGTAAAAATAAATGTTATGGAAAGTTAACTATGTATTATTTTAGATTTCAGCCTTTTGGCTATCGGAATAATAACTCTTGGAATAATGGTTGCTGTAATCGTTGTCGCAATAATAACTGCAATAATGCTTGTAATAATTGTAACACCAATACCTGTTGTAATACTTGTAATTCTACTCCGTGTAATAACACCTGCAATACTGCGCCATGTGATAACAACTGTACTACTTCCGATTGTGGTAATACTTGCGCTAGTTCATGCAATCCATGTGGAACAGGAAATTGCTGTTCACCGAACTGTTGTCAAGCGGGTTGTAACATGAAGTGTAATGTTCCATTTACGAATGGTCCAATTTGTCCACCACCGTATTGTGAAGGCGATTATCTTGTAGCAACCATTGATGAATTATTATGTTCTTATATTGAGGTTGAAAAGAGGGCAGATAATAGTTTTACCCTTGGTGTAGTAAAACTGCAGGAAGCTATCGAATGCATCAAAGAAGGACTTAAATGTAATAAAGAAGGCTATGTGATCTGGATTAAGATTGAAGAATGGTTAAAGAGATATTATCAGCGCTTTGGTGTATATTGTGGTTGTCTGGAACGAATGGAAGAAATTCGGGAATGCGTTCGTAAGTTATTATTAGCGGAACGAGAAAGCTTAGAAAAGGCAATCTGTGCTTGTGAAAGCTTACAAGAAAGCAGAGCATTAGATGCGGAACTTCAAGGAATTAAAATAGAATTTAAAGAATGCTGCGTACCAAAATGTTAATCTGAGAATCAAGGGGCTGTGAAAAAGAATGTATCATTGATTTGACAAATTTGGATTATTCGGAAAATTTAATTCACAGCTCCTTTCTTTTTGTATCGAAATATCCATGAAAAGAACAATATTGTATATTGCTTTTTTTAGTTTTGGGTGGTATTCTAATACAGCTTTAGTATTACATTAGGAGGACAAATTGTTGCAAAGTAAGATCAAAGATATGACTACAGGTAATCCTGGAAAACTGATCTTAAGTTTTTCGATTCCAGTCTTAATAGGAAATCTAGTACAGCAGCTATATAATATGGCAGATACCATCATCGTTGGTCAGACGTTGGGCTCGGATGCATTAGCAGCCGTTGGAACAACAGGCCCATTATGTTTTTTAATCCTTGGTTTTGTTATTGGAATTACAGGTGGAATCGCTGTAATTGCTGCACAACGTTTTGGAGCAAAGGATGAGGCAGGATTAAAAAAATCAGTCGCAATGTCAATTATGCTAAGTATAGGATTAACGGTTATTTTAACGTTGTTATCTGTTCTTTTAGCAAAACCATTACTTCGTATGATACATACACCTAAGGAAATCATGGATGATTCATATCGGTATATTGTAATCATCTTCATTGGAATCTTTGCGGTTGTGTTATACAATATGATCGCATGTTTGTTACGTGCACTAGGTGATAGTAAGACACCATTATATTTCTTATTGATCTCATCAATCCTTAATATTGGATTAGATTACGTATGTATTGTTACCTTTGACTGGGGAATTGCAGGGGCTGCATGGGCAACGGTATTCTCACAGTTATTATCCGGTATCTTATGTTTAATTTATGTAAAAGTTAAATATCCAATTTTACATGTGAAGAAAAGCAATTTTCAGTGGAATCCGAGATTTGCATGGAAGCACTTAGCAATAGGTCTTCCGATGGCATTCCAGTTTTCCATCACAGCGATAGGATGTCTGATTTTACAGGGAGCTTTAAATTTATTTGGAAAAGATACGATTGCAGCATATGCAGCAGCAAATAAAGTAGAACAGCTTGTCACAGTACCAGCAGGTTCTTTCGGCGTTACCATGGCGAATTATTCGGGGCAGAATCTTGGAGCCAATCGAATCGATCGAATCAAAGAAGGGGTGAGAAAGAGTGGGCTGATCACAGTCGCTTTTTCTTTAGGTGCCATGGCATGTGTATACTTATTCTCAGAACCATTATTAGCGATGTTTAATATACAAGCGGCTACCCCAATCATGAGTGATGCAATGTTTTATTTACGGTTGACTGCTGTATTTTATCCAGCGTTATTCTTAATCTTTATCTATCGAAATGTATTACAGGGAATCGGTCGAAGCTTTATGCCATTAATGGCTGGGGTGTTCGAATTAGTAGCAAGAGGCATTGCTGCGGCAATACTTCCTACGATGATAGGGTATGCAGGTGTTTGTCTTGCAGGACCACTTGCATGGCTTGCAGCAGCGATACCGTTAGCAATTTCCTATTTCGTCATAATAAAGAAAGTAGAACGCCAATATAAATAATTGAATTATTGAGATTGCTGTGAATAAAACAGCAAGAATCAATAAGATGCGGATTTTTTAAGATCTTCTATGCTTATTAACTAATCATAGAAGATCTTTACTTTTCTTTGTTTTTCCTGTACATTATCTTGGCTAATTTTAAATCCTTTTATTATTGCATCTGCTAATTTTCCTTTATTACTTAACTTTCATCACTGTAATTCTTAATGTGGTATCGTAATCAGTAACTGTTCTATCGTTTCATGAAATATGTTCTGGGAATTAATAAGATTTTCTAGTACCACTTATTAACTCGTCACTTCATAGTATGTCTGCTACTGGAAAGTTTCTTCCGAGATGCTGAACTTCCAATAGTTTATCAATCATGCATGGATACAAGTTTTTCTTGATAGAGAGTGAAGAACACTAGAACCCACGTGTTATTTGGGTGTGTTTCATATGAGAGGGTTGGAGTTCTATCTATAGAATAAGTGAATATATCTTAATTGTACAAATTCGATTTGTTCGAATTCGATGAATTTGAGTGATTACGGGTAAATTTTAGAGAATCGGAGAAATTGCATGTTGATTTGAATTAATTAGTTTTGATGAATGCAAAGCATTACAGGTAAATTTAAGAAAATTAAGAAATATACATGTAAATTTCGATTAGAAGTTAAGTAGGGCCTAAATAATTACAGGTAATTATAAAGATATTACTATTTTTACATGTAAAGTAATCTAAGCTTGACAGATATCGACATAGTTCCTACCTGTAATTTTTAGAAATCTATATTTTTTACAGGAGTAGTAATTAATTGAGATCAACAAATCATTACCACACTCTTCCCTCACACAAAAAGCGTCGTTTTGCGATTTTTAAATTGCTAAAGTAAAACTCACATTATTATTAAAAAGATAAACATTATATTAAAATTTCAACTTTTTTATTTCCAAAGATTTGGATAAGTTTGTCCGAAAGAGAAAGGCAGCTGAATTCTAATGTGATTCTATACCTCCCGCCTCGTTGTCCCTTTTGCTGTTTTTCCTGCCCCCTTTGTTCTTTTATATATTTTTCTGTCCTTGACATTTAGACAAACTGTTGTATAATGGAATATGTGCATATGCACACTATAAAATAGTTAATTCAAGGCAAGTGATTGAAGTAGAATCCTTACCTAGAAATCAGGTGTTTTATGCCAAGAAATTCAAAGTGTAGACGAGTGTGTGCAGAATTTCAAAATACGATGTTTGCACCACTTGGGACGGCCTCCATGGATTATCTAACGATTAATGTAGAAGAATTAGAAGCACTGAGACTTTGCGATTTAGAAGGCTTAGAGCAAGAGGATGCTGCAAATCGTATGGGAATCTCCCGAGGTACCTTACAGCGTATTCTTTATGCTGCAAGACAAAAAAGTGCCAAAGCTCTCTGTGAAGGAATGGGAGTTTTGATACAAGGCGGTAATTATGAGTATGCGACTACCCATTGTGATTGTGGTCGATTATGTAAACGATGCCGTCTTACTAATATGTCGAAGGAGAATAATGAAAATGAGTGAAGAAGTATACGAACAAACAAGTAGCTGTAGCAGTGATTGCAGCAGCTGTGGTTCCAATTGCAGTTCTAGAAAACCATCCAAAGAAGATTTTCTTGCTCCAATGAACCAATATAGTAAGGTAAAGAGAGTAATCGGTGTAGTGAGTGGTAAAGGTGGCGTAGGTAAATCTTTTGTTACTACGTATCTTTCTGTACTTATGAACCGTAAAGGATATAAAACAGCAGTTTTAGATGCTGATATTACAGGACCTTCCATACCAAAAGCTTTTGGTATCACTAAGAAGGCAGAAGCAAATGAACTTGGTATCTTACCAGCGATGTCATCTAAGGGAACAGAAGTTATGTCTGTTAACTTATTATTAGATAACGATGAAACTCCAGTTGTATGGAGAGGTCCAGTAATCGCTGGTACTGTAAAACAGTTCTGGTCTGACGTTGTATGGGGCGAAGTAGATTATATGTTCGTGGATATGCCTCCAGGAACTGGCGACGTTCCTTTGACTGTATTCCAGTCCTTACCTGTTGATGGTATTGTAATCGTTACAAGCCCACAGGAATTAGTTTCTATGATTGTTGCAAAAGCTGTTAACATGGCAAAAGCAATGGATATTCCTGTTTTAGGTTTAGTTGAAAACTACAGCTATGTAGAATGTCCAGGATGTAAAGAAAAGATCAGTGTATTTGGTGAAAGCCATATTGATGAAGTTAGCCAGAAGTTTGGTCTTCCTGTGTTAGCTAAATTACCATTAAATCCTTACATTGCGAAATCTATCGATGCAGGTTTAGCAGAAGAGATTCAGGGTGAATGGTTAGATGTGGCTGCAGCTTTAGTAGAAGAAAAACTTCCTATAGAGAAATCAGTACCTGCGAAGAAGAAAATCGCAGTAACAACAGATGAAAATCACAATGTATTCCAGCACTTTGGACATTGCGAAACTTTCACAATCTTTGAAGTAGAGAATAATACATTAGTTGCAACAAGCACACTAAAGAATGCTGGTCATGGACATGCAGAAACAGCACAGTTATTAAAAGATATGAATGTTAATGTTTTAATCTGTGGTGGTATCGGCAGTGCAGCGATGAGTACTTTAATGGAAGATGACATCTTAGTAATACCTGGAATGCAGGGAGATATTGAAGTTGCAGTAGCATCCTACCTTGATGGATCTGCTTTAGCAACTTATGATGCAAACTGTGACCACCACGATCATGACCACGATCACGGTGATTGTGGCGGTGAATGCTCTTGTGGATGCGGATGCCATCACTAAGAGAGGGTAATCCAAAAGTGGCTGTGAAAAAAACAGCGAGGAGATGAAAATACGAGTGGAGGAATCATATTAAAATTTGGCTGCCTTTCCCTGGCGGCCGGACATAGCCAAATTTTAATATGATTCTTCCACTTTATTTCATTTTTTGATTGTTTTTTTCACAGCCACTTTTTCCATATATAAATTCTCATACCGGATAATAAATAAAATCTTATACCAGATACCAATTTATATGTATTGACTTTTTATATTTGAAGTAGTAGTATAGCTTTTGGAAAAATTAAATACTTCGGTAGGTGAGGCTACCGTAGGGATATGGATTGCTACCGCGAAATAATGGAGACACTATTAGTTGGTTAGCAGGGGATGTCGAATTAAGGCATAACCTAACGCAATTGCACGACAACGTAAGTTGTCACGCCCTACGATGCTAAAGCTTGAACGGTAGAGTTATATATGATAAATGGATTTTCTGAAACCTTGTTCTTATCCGGAGTACGTGAAAAGAACAAGGTTTTTTTAATTCATGACAAGAAACAATTCGCAGAACGTGTTTCTTATAATTTTTGCGAATAAAACAAGTTAAGATTTATCCAACATAAAGAAAGGTGGTGAGGAGAATGGAAGAAGGCAGTAGTAGTAATGGCATAAAACCGAAAGGGCGTAACGCTAAGAGGAGTGCGTTCTTTCATTCTTCTTAGCAGCCTTTATATCGTTTTTATGCCCATAATCACAGAAAAAGGAGGGCAAAACGATGAGTGAACAAGTATTAGAATTATTTGAAGAAAAGAAATATATTGAGTTAAAAAAGTTATTAGAGACAATGAACAGTGCTGATATTGCACAGGTATTAGCAGAAGTGGATGATGAAGAAATGATTGTCATCTATCGTCTGTTAAGCAAAGAAGCAGCAGTTGAAACATTTGCATTTATGGAGACGGATCAGCAGGAACATCTGATTCATGCCATGACCGATAAGGAATTACAGGAAGTAACGAGTTTACTAAATCTTGATGATGCAGTAGATCTTGTAGAAGAGATGCCAGCAATCATTGTTAAGAGAATCCTACGACAGACCAATCCTGCTCAGAGAAAGTTGATCAACGAATTTTTGGCCTATCCTAACGATAGTGCGGGAAGTGTCATGACTATCGAATTCGTAGATTTAAAGGCAAGCATGACGGTAGAAGAGTCATTTGCCAGAATTCGTAAGACCGGTGTGAATAAAGAAACCATCTATACCTGTTATGTTCTGGATGAGAGCAGATGTCTTCAGGGGATCGTAACGGTCAAAGATTTATTACTTGCTGACATGCAGACAAAAGTCAGTGAAATCATGGAGACGAATCTAATCACCGTTAATACTTTAGAAGATCAAGAAGAAGTAGTTAAGAAGTTTAATAAATATGATTTGTTAGCATTACCAGTAGTGGATATGGAAAATCGTCTAGTTGGTATTATCACCATCGATGATGCAGTCGATGTTATGCAGGATGAGAATACCGAGGACTTTGAAAAGATGGCGGCTATGGCACCATCCGAAGATACGTATTTTAGAACTTCAGTATTTGAACATGCGCGTCATAGAATTGTATGGCTACTTGTACTGATGCTTTCAGCAACCGTAACAGGTATGTTGATTACCAAATATGAAGATGCATTTGCTGCTATCCCATTGTTAGTAGCATTTATCCCAATGCTCATGGATACAGGTGGTAACTGTGGCTCTCAGAGTTCAACCCTGATCATTCGTGGTATGGCAATTGATGAGATTCGACCAAGAGACTTCTTCCGTGTCCTATGGAAGGAATTCCGAGTTTCCATGATTGTTGGTATTACCTTAGGTATTGTAAATGCTATACGAATTGTATTGCAGTATCACAATCCATTATTGGCACTTGTAATCGGTTTGACTCTGGTTGCAACAGTATGCTTATCCAAGATGTTAGGGTGTATCTTGCCGATGCTTGCAAAGAGATTTAAGTTAGATCCTGCATTAATGGCAGCGCCATTGATCACAACAATCGTTGATACATGCTCTATCATGATTTACTTTACAATCGCAACAAAAATCATGAGACTATAAAATAAGAAGTGGGCTGTGAAAAACAGCAAAAGAGTAATGAGGAGAGAGGCGAGTAATCATAGTAAAATTTGGCTGCCTTTCCCTTTCGGCCAGACGCAGCTAAATTCTAACATGATTATCCACCTCTCCTCGTTATTTTATTTGCCGTTTTTTCCAGTCACTTTTACGATTGCTTATTTATTCTCTTTTAATTTCGTTCGGATCAAGTCAAATGGTGTTGGTCCACAATCTAGGAAGAATTGATGGAATCCTTTTAATGTGAATTTATCCCCTTGAATTTGTTTTGCTAATTC
>JAQXNU010000026.1 GCA_029098165.1 Clostridiales bacterium | reverse complement strand
TACTTAATAAACTTCTCTTCCTTCAACTTATACCCCGTCACCTTATGCTTGATAACCCACGCACTTGGCACCCAGATTCTCTGATGCATAGCTGGAGAAGCACTACCAATCATCCAGCAGTTCTTCTGACAATTCTTAACTGCTGCACGAACTGCTTTTGCCTGGTCAGAGTTCCAGATTTCATCAAAGGACTTTTCATGAAGATTACCCATTGACATCTTTTCCGTCATACCATTACATGGAACGATATCACCATAAGGATCCATGAAGAAAGCATTCGTTCCCATTTCACAAGGTAATAATCTAGGCTGTCCATAGATGTAATTGATCAAACCATGATTAAAATATGCTCGGAACCATTTTTTTGGGGATTTGGACTTGAGTAATTTGTTAATTAACTTCTCAAACTCTTCTGCAACGGCATGCTTGTCTACAATCTTATTATCATTCTTTCTGAAATAGAAAGAGTTATGTAAGGTAGCAGTTGCAAATTCCATATTTAACTCGTTAGATAATTCATAGAGTGGAACAAGATCCTTACAATTCATATCTTGAACGGTCATACCAAAACCGACATCTGGATGTCCCATCTCAACTAATTTCTTTAATGTATTATATCCGCGATTAAATCCATCTGGGATTCCACGGATTGCATCATTCGTCTGCTGAAGTCCTTCAATACTGATACGAATACCAACCTTCGGAAATTCTTCACAAAGCGCAAGGATTCGATCCGTAAAGAAACCGTTCGTTGAAATAACGATACGATCCGTTTTCTTTTCCACCGCACGTATAATGTCTGGTAGATCTTTTCGAATAAAACTTTCACCACCAGTAATATTTGTAAATGCCATCTCAGGTAATTTTTCGATAAGATCAGGAGTCCATTCTTCTTCTGGTCTAGTTGGATTTTTAAAGCAATCGCACATATTACATTTTGCGTTGCAGCGATATGTTGTAATTAATGATGCATGTAATGTTCTCTTAGCCATGAATAGGTTCCTCATTTCTATATATTTTTAAGAGCTTTTGACAATACGTGGTTACCGTGTCAAAGCTGATGGATTTACAATTTTCTTGATAATCTTTCAACACAGATTCGTTATTCCATAGATAATTGATCTTATCAATTAAGTCTTTTTTATTACCACTTTCAAATAATAAACCGGTTTTATTCTCTTGAATCAGTTCTGGAATTCCACCAATATTCGCACCAATGACAGGAGTTCCATACATCTGGGATTCCATGACCGAGAATGGGCAGTTTTCATACCATTCCGAAGGATATAAACTAAACTTTGCTTCGCGGATCAGCTGTTCCAAAGCATCTCCGGTTTGAAAACCTACATTTTTAATATTTGCAACCGCATTGACTTCTTCTTCTAACGGTCCGTTTCCAGCAAAGATAAATGAGATCTTCGGAAGCTCTTTTGCAACTTGAATCAGCGTATGAATTCCCTTTTCTTCGGAATAACGACCGAAATATAAGATATAAGGTTTCTTCGTTACTTCTTTTGCAGGAACTTCATCGATAAAATTATGTAATGCAATTGTTTTTCCTTGAAAAACTGGATCGGTTAGCAGTTTCTTCTCTAGAAACTCACTCGGGCAGATCATCTTGTCTACCATAGCATAGGTCTTACGTCTGGCATAATACTTTGCTTCCAGCGTACCTAGATAGCTCTTTACTCTGGAACCATGGATGCATCGGTTCTTAGAGCAGTTTTTATAGTGTTTTCCAAGACACTGTTCACACATTTGCTTTGTCTCTAAGTTGTACATCATATGGTTCGGACAAACGAGCTGATAATCATGAGCCGTCCAGATAATCGGCAAATGATCTTTTTTTATCTCATATAGAATGGAAGGTGTAATCTGAAAATTGATATTATTTAGATGAACCACATCTGGATGAAAGTCATCCAATACTTTTCGTATTCTTGCTCTTGCTTCTCTGGAGTAAATAATCTTAATCGGATATAAAAGTTTTTGCATCTTGCCCGTATGGAAATTCATATTGGATGTATACGCATTAGCGTCATTACCAACAACATTACGTTCATCTTCCATACCAAAGTACTGAACTTCGTGTCCCATAGACTTGAAACATTCTCCTAGCTTAAATATATAAGTCTCAGAGCCACCATTCGGATACAAAAATTTATTGACCATTAATATCTTCATCCTCAACGCTCCCTATCTATCATCGATCTTTTTTATACAGTCTCAGATATTGATCTGTAGTTTTGTCCCAGTTAAAACGTTTCGCACACTGATCTAATATAGCTTTGGTATCAAGTGCTTTCTCTTCTTTCAGCAACTGTTCTAATACGGATTTTAAGTCATTTACATCTGACTTTTTAAAATGGTAAGCAAGCTCGCCTACCACTTCCATATTCTCATCAATATCACTTACCACACACTGCCTTCCATAACTTAACGCCTCTAACAGACTGATCGGCATTCCCTCCACATCACTTGGGAGAATATAAGCATAGCAATTGCTGAATAACTCTTCTAGTTCTTTCCCTTGAACAAACCCTGTCATAATTACACGTTTATCTTTTGCCGCCATCTGTTGGATTTTCTCTACATAATCATTGGAATGAGAGCTTCCCCCTGCAATGACAAGCTTCTTATCCGTCTTCACTTTTAAAAATGCCTGTAATAAATAATGCAGTCCCTTTTCCGGAACAATTCTGGCTAAGAATAGGAGATAAGACCCTTGCTCAAGGTCATATTTCTTATGAATGATATCTGGTTCTACAATCGTTGGAAGATTAACACCATTGGGTACATATTCAACATCACGTCCATAAGTATCCTTAAAATACTTTTGCACATTCTTCGATAGAACAATCACCTGGTCCGCATACTTTGCAGCTACTTTTTCACCAAATTTCAAATATTTTGTTGCAAAGCCACCCCATTTTGCTCGTTGCCAATCCAATCCATGGATCGTAGCAACCGTCTTCTTTCGAAAGAGATGTGCGATCAGTATCATAACACAAGGTCCTTCTGCATGATAATGAATGACATCATAATGCCCAAACAATGCTCGGATTGTAGCAAAAAAGGAGTACAACATGGCATCAAGGCTCTTTACATTAATCGTTGGAACGGTAATAATCCGAATGCCGTGATACATCTTTTGTGGTTTAATTGATTTTGTCTTATCTGCAACATGTTTACCTTTTCGATTGTATACATGCACCATGTGTCCTTTTTCCACCATACGTTTTGAAAGTTCTTCTACAACAATCTCAACGCCACCCTCTCGGGATGGAATTCTCTTATGTCCGATCATCGCTATTTTCATGCTTACTCTCCCATCTTATGCTAACTGACTTAGAACTTACGACGATTTTTCACTTTAACAATTGCAAAGATAATAACTAAAACTGCTATAATTCCACCAATAATAGCAACCATCTGCCAAACATCTATCGATTCCATCAACGTTTTTGATTCTGGATTGGCTGAAACCTCTACAAATGTATTTACTACAGCTGGATTGACTGTCGTTGTAAATGAGGTTGCTGGGATCGTATATACTACACCATTGGTATCCTCATAAGAGAAGGAGACCGATAACGTTTGTGTTCCTTCATGTTGAAAATTCACATAACAATCTTTCGATGCCTGTGCACCAATTGCAAGATCCCCAAGTAGGATTTCCTTCTGCTCTTCTAAGATATCTCCATCTAACAACATCTTAGCATTTTTAATGTCAGAAAAACCTGTATTCATATATGCGATGCCAACCAGCGATTTAGAACCAATCGTAGAAGATTGTGCTACGGATAATGTAGTAATATCCATGCTACAGCTTGCACTGATTGGAAAAATCAAGCCTGAAGTACTCGTTGTATCCTTTCCATTTTCACTAGAGTACTGTAATTGTACATTGACAGATGCGACACTGTCTTTGGTCTTTTCAAATACTGTCATCGGTAATTCTACTGTAGCCTTTTTGCCTCCTTGAATGGAACTGATGAAATATTGATTTGAGTTTCCAAACACTGGATAAACAACATTATTTACGGAGCTATATAGTAACATAATGTTTTGTGCTTCAATATAAGGATTGGTATTTTTAATTGTCAGTTTTAACGTGAACTGTTCTCCAGGAATTAACTGACCATTGGTTATCTCATAAGATTCGATGATCAATTTAGGTGGTAGATCTTTCAGTCCTATTTCATCTGCCAGTACCTTCTGTTGGTTGAATGGCATTATGATTAATAAAATTCCTAAAAGAATGGAAGCTATCTTTTTCATTCTTTGCCCTCTTTTCTTATTTATTGATAATCTCAAGTTCTTTTAATAGTTGTAAACGGTACTTTGCCTGTTCCAATGTTTTCTTTCCATATGCATCTCTCCCAGTAATGCGCTTTCGTAATAAACTAAAACAACGTTGAATCCACGCTATTGGAAGCAGAATACGATGTTTTTTTGCATACTCATATTCATCGCATAATATCTTTGTTCCAGGGAATGCCACCCTCAAAAGAATTGTTGATTTCTTTAACTGAGTTGTTTTCTCCATACCTAAATATGGCTTAATGATATTACGGGCATGATACCGTTCTTTACTTGCATTACCAAAAACGCCACCCACTATCACATCCTCAATAATTGGTTCCATATCCACTTCACTCTGTATCATGCTGTCTTTTAAGGCTTCTCTTCTCATTCCAAAACATTCCACACAGATCGCAAAAAAGTAAGAGCAACATACGGAATAATTAAGTTGTTTCATCACTTTCCAGAAATGAGAAAAATCAATATGATCATAAAATCTATTTACATATAGAGTGAGATCGGTCAAATGGCGTACCCCTACTCCAGAAAGTGAAAAATGTTTTGCAACATGATAAATTTGATAAATGAGATGTTCTTCATAGCCAAGAGTATGGAACGTTATATTGGCAGCCGTAACTTCAATTAACTTCTTTGTATTGGTCAGATCTAATTTCTCAAGTTCTAGTTTTCGTTGTCCAATATACTCTTCCCACAAACTAATATGTAATTCTACCGTTAGAAATCCTCTTTTCTCATAAACAAAGACAGTATCGATCGTCTCATGTTCATTGTTCACATACCCACGATTTTTCAGGATTTCAATTACCTTATCTTTATCTTTGGGATCTACTAGTATATCAGCATCTCCGGAAATACGCATTAACGGTTCTGGATATAGTTCTGCAAGTAATAATCCCTTAAAAGGTATGCAGAGAATCCCTTGTTTTCTTGCCTCCTCAAGGATTGCCTCTTCCTCCTGGTTTTGCCGAAACTGTTGTAATCCATAAAAAAATGCTTCCTGACTCCATTGATCCATTAATTCCTTCTGTGGACCTAGCGCTGATGGCAACCGTTCTATTGTCTTATACAATATTGCACTCATATTGTGCTTTCTGGCTAATAGAATGATCTCTTCCCAGTTGATATTCTGTGGTGTAATGGCTGTCGCATCCTTATTATAAATTGCACAATCTACTAGCTTTAAGAAATACTTAAACTCAAAGTTCATAACCTGCCCTCTGCTTTCTATCTAGCAATCAATCTCTTTTCATATGATTTGCTTTTGCATAACGATACTTCTTAAAGTAATCAAAATTTTTCATATGTTGCTTATATTCTCTCTTATCTACTTTATTAGCTATGACGCCAATCGTATTAGCACCAATACCGTCTAGTGTCTTTTTTGCATCAAATAAACTTGTTTTTGAAGAATCACCCAGCGATGCCACCAAACATACTGCATCACACTTTGCTGCAAGTATATGAGAATCGACTGCCGAATTCATGGAAGGCAGATCAAAGATGATAAAATCATATTCCTCCTCAAGATTCTTCAATAAAAGTTCCATTTGAGTCGAACATAGCAGACGGACTGGACTCTCTTCCTTTCCAACACACGGTATGTAATCGAGAAGCTCCCAATTGGTATCATATATAATATCTTCCTGCTCTGCATGTCCACTGAGATAGTCCGATAGATTGATTTCCGCTTCTTCATTTAATCGTTTGAACTCGATATCCTTTCTCATATCCCCATCGATAAGAATCGTCTTCCATCCTGAAACTGACAACGAGATAGCTAAGTTAATTGCAATTGTTGTCGTTCCTACCATTGGTTCTGTTCCGACTAATAAAAACGATTTATAACCATTTTTCTGTTTCTGCAGATGGATATTAACAACAATACGATCAAATGCATCATTTAAAGTCTGATTTTTATGGCGATAAAGATCTAATAGTTTCTTCATAACACTTCATCCTTTCCTATTAATTCTTATATACTGGAATCACACCAATAACATCAAGTTCTCCGCCTAGTGTGCACTCACGTATTGTCTTTAATTTCGTAGTAAATATCTCATTAAGAGCGATATACGCACAAAGAATAAATACGATAACTGCAATAAAGATCAGTCTCTTTACCGTAGCGCTTGTAGCTCCCGTTTGATATAGATAGTATGTATAAGCTTCATCCAGCATCTGGACATCTTCCGTTCCTGTAATTGTTCTCATCTCAATTACGAATGCATTGGCTACGGCATTCGCAATCTTGATTGCCATCTCAGGATTT
Source organism: Clostridiales bacterium (assembly GCA_029098165.1). GTDB lineage: Bacteria > Bacillota > Clostridia > Lachnospirales > Lachnospiraceae > Lachnoclostridium. Next base: position 3,909 of record JAQXNU010000026.1, on the reverse strand, counting down.
CGATCGAGGCATCTAATTGTAAGAATAGAGGAGTCTTCGGTATAATATGGAGTTATACAGTTCATTATATAATATCCATTAATCGAATCATCTCCAAGAAGCAGGGCAGCTCGTTCACTAACCTTTAATGTAGTAATGATTTCAGAGTAGTCCTTCATCGCATTCGTTCCTTCAACAGAAAGTTTATAGGAACCATTCGCGACGCTATATACCGTCGCCTCTGCCCGATACAATGGAACTGTCTTTACACTCTTGATCAAAACAAGCGATAAGCCAAATGATATGACTGCCACAAGCAGGATTAACCATAACTTATGTAACAATGCCTTAAATACACGTCCTAAATCAATTTCGATTTCTTTATTATTCATATAGTCCTCCTATAATTTTTATCTTTGCTTCCTTACCACGGCATTACATAATCATCTTTTTTTCCACAGATTCGTCGGATCCATCTCCATAGTTTAATGATTCGTATACGAAAGTGTCGTAAAGCAAACCAGATATGATACGATACTCGATACCAAAAGGAATTAACCGATATCTCTCTACCATTTCTTATTAATAATACTGCAATAGCAAGTAGTTGGTCTTTGCGCAGTGGACCTTCCACCGTTTTTTGACTATCACCTAGCATATAATAAAATTCATGATCCTTACTGACATGGTGAACTCTATGTAATACATATAAGCCAGTATCTCTTCGATATAGAACGATATCGCCCCTCCGATATTCCCGTTTTGGTTTTTCGAGAATGACTTCATCACGATCGCTGACTAAATAGGGATACATACTAAAACCGTGTGGTGAAATCTTAATTTGTTTTCCTTCTTTCAGCATATCGAGGAATATAGGTATCCATACATCAGCCGGAATATGGTCCTCCTGTATTTCTTTTACCATTTTTAGATACCCCCTTGTATACTTTAACTATTTTGCTACATATTACCATATTTGTCAACAAAGTTAAAAAGCATTTTTGAAAAATAAATGTATTTTTCTTCCAAGTAAATGTCGAATTTTAGCTTATTTCTTTACAACTTTATTTCTCATAATTGCCCATAATAAGCATCTTTGATTGACTTTTATAATCGAAAAAGGTATATTATAGGAAGAAGTTTACATTCATTTTTTCAAGAACTATATAAAAGAGAGGTAACTGATATGAAAATAGCTGATGGTTATATGCTAAAAGAAATCGCTGGTAACTATGTTGTAATCCCTGTGGGACAAAATGTTGTAGATTACAAAAGCATGTTGCATCTTAATGAAACTGGTGCTTTTATTTGGAAACAACTCGAAAACAATTGTACATATAATGAAGTAGTAGATGCTTTGATGAAAGAATATGAAGCTACCGAACAAGAAAAAGAGATCATTGTCAATGATCTCAACGAATTCCTTGCACATATGAATAGTATGCATCTTTTGACTGAAGATGTTAAGGAAGGATGTCTTTAATGAATATTTACGAAATTGCAGGGCAGATTATTGCACTTAACTGGGATATCTCGTATATCCATCCATACATGGAATCTTTTCATAGTGATGGGAAGAAACCGATTGATCTAACGTTTGAATTGCAAGAAAATACAAACCTAAAAAGGCCTGAAAATGAACCTTTAATCCATTCCAATTATATGTCTGCATATTCTACAAAGGATGGTTTTCTTTTATTTTACGAAGATTCTTGCAGTGTAAATGCTTGTTTTTATGATGAACAGGCTCGCCGAGCCATAATATATCTTACAGGCTCACTTAGTGACGATTCTTGCAAACCGATCCTGTCACCTAACAGTGACTTAAACCTAAGCACCGTAGATTATCTATTCTATACAATACGTGATGTTTTCTTATTATGGATTCAGAAAAAAGATATGATAGCAGTTCATTCCTCCACTATCATTTATAAGGAAAAAGCTTATCTTTTCTCGGCTTGTTCAGGAACGGGAAAAACAACACATACGAATATGTGGGTGGATCGTTTTCATGTAGACATCTTGGATGGTGATATTACTGTCCTCGCGCTAGAAGATGATATTCCTGTTGCTTATGGCATTCCTTGGTGTGGAACTTCTGGCAAATACTTAAATCGCAGAGTATTACTTGGTGGAATCATCTTTTTGGCACAAGCCTGTCATAATAGAGTAAGCAAGCTTACTTTATTTGAAGCAATTCTTCGATGTAGTGCACGATGTTTTACTCCAACATGGACAAAAGAACTGTCAAATCTTAACCTATCAATAGTAGAGCGCTTAATACCAAAGACTCTTTGCTGTTTCTTAGAATGCCTACCTGATCAAGGAGCTGTTGATACAATCAAAACATATATCGATTCCAAACAGTAGGAGTATATAGAATGAAAGTAATTACTAACTGGTTCAAAAAGTTTAAAGGTACTTCTGGATATGCCAAGTGGCTTTTTGTTTATACCAAACCATACATACCGTCTCTAGCCTTACTTATGCTCATTAATGCTGCTTCCTCTGGTATCTCCGTCGGTATGGCAGTAATCGGAAAGCAAATTATTGATAACGCAATTAATGGTGGAGATTTTAAAAGTAAGATTATTCTCTATGTCGCAGTAATCATCATAGTTCAAGTCATTGGCATTATCTGTTCCTTGTTCTCTGTCATGATTAACGAGAAATTTTCATTCGGAATTCGAAAGCAAATCTACGATAAGATTCTGAATACCTCATATCATCAGATTCTGAAATATCATACCGGTGATTTAATGACTCGTTTTACAAGTGACTGCGGAAGTATAGCCAACGGAATTGCATCTGTCATTCCATCTATCATTACCTTATGTGTTGAGTTTATCATTACATTTACGGTATTAGTACAATACGATGCGCTTCTTGCAGTCTTTGCAGTGTTAATTGCGCCAATCTGTGCGGTTGTAAGCTTCTGGCTTGGTCGTAAGTTAAAGAGGCTACAGATCAAAGTGCAAGAATCCGAATCCGCTTATCGTTCCTTTATTCAAGAAAGTTTAAGTAATATACTGATTATTAAGACTTTCTGTTCAGAGAAGTATTCCTCGGAACGTCTAAGTGAACTAAGAAACGAGCGGTTTTACTGGGTATTTAAGAAAACAAAGATGGGGTTGGTTGCCTCTTCTGCAATCGGACTTGGTTTCCAGGGGGGATATATCTTAGCCTTTGCATGGGGTGCGGTGAAATTATCAACCAAAACTATCACTTATGGTACGATGAGTGTCTTCTTAGCTTTAGTCAACCGTATTCAGTCACCGATCCTCGGATTAGCAAACACGATACCGAGCATTGTTTCGGTTCTTGCTTCTGCCGGCCGTGTCATGGAAATACAAGAGTTGCCTCTTGAGACAAGATTAGAAGGTAGCATTGAGCCAAAACAAATTGGGGTAGAAATTCAGGATTTATCCTTTGGTTATACCGATGAACTCTTATTAGAACATACCAGTATGTCCATCCGTCCAAATGAGTTTGTTGCAATTGTTGGCGAATCTGGTATTGGAAAAACCACATTAATCCGATTGATTATGGCTTTTATGAATACCAATCAAGGAAATATCCTTTTCCGTAATGAAAAAGGGGAGGAACAAATTGCGAATGGTAATTCCCGTGAATTTTTATCTTATGTTCCTCAAGGAAATACGTTATTTAGCGGTAGCATCAAGAGTAACGTGCTGATGGGAAAACGAGATGCAACCGATGACGAGATCAATGAGGCGTTAAAAGCGGCATCTGCATATCACTTTGTAAACGAACTTCCGGATGGAATTAATACAATTATCGGTGAACGTGGATATGGAATCTCAGAAGGTCAGGCACAAAGAATTGCGATTGCTCGAGCGTTAATTAAGAAAGCTCCTTTCCTAATTCTTGATGAGGCAACTTCTTCGTTGGATGAGAAGACCGAGCTAT
>JAQXNU010000025.1 GCA_029098165.1 Clostridiales bacterium | reverse complement strand
TATATATGATCAAACTGCAGAAGTTACATTCCAGAATAATGACAACTTCTGAATATCGATCCTAAATTTCAATAGGATAGTAGATTCGTATTCTATACATAGAATAACATATCGGAATATCCTGGATAAGGGAGGGCATCGTGAGGAAGTAAGCTCTCTGCAGCATCTGCTACTTCACGAATCGCATCCATGGTAGGAATAATGGATTCATGATAGAAGTGTGCTAGTGCAAGTGCATCTTCAATCGTTTCTGCTTTTGCAGTATCAGCTTCTAACTGTTCTTCTAAGCAAGAGATCTTTTCATAGCTACTAGAAAGTGATGTAATTAATTTGATTTCCTGAGTACATGGAAGATCAACAATCTTTTTGCGATCAGCAACAGTGCAGGTTACCTGATCCGCATAAGCTAATAATGCTGGAAGGAATTCTTTCTTTATCATATCAGAAAGTGTTTTTGCTTCGATACGGATTGTCTTGCTGTAGTTTTCCAAAAGAATTTCATATCTTGACTGAATCTCAGCTTCTGTAAAGATCTGATGTTTTGTAAATAATTCGATGTTCTTGTCAGCAATGAAGCATGGTAAAACATCAGGAGTAGATTTAAAGTTATAAAGTCCACGTTTTTCAGCTTCTAATACCCAGTCATCGGAATAGCCATTGCCATTGAAGATGATTCTCTTATGTTTGGATAAGGTTTCCTTTACAAGCTTATGTACGGCATCACACATAGCATCGGCCGGTACATCCTTTAATTCTTCATAGAATTCAGATAAGCTTTCTGCTACTGCAGAGTTTAGTACAACGTTAGGACCTGCGACGGAAAGAGAAGAACCTAACATACGAAACTCGAATTTATTACCGGTAAATGCAAATGGTGAAGTACGGTTACGATCGGTTGTATCTTTTGAAAAATGAGGTAATACCGTAGCACCGATGTTCATCTGAACTTTATCAATCTTACCAAAGAATTCATCATTGGTAATTGCTTTTAATACTCCAGTTAACTCATCACCTAAGAAGATAGATACGATTGCTGGAGGAGCTTCGTTAGCACCAAGTCTGTGATCATTGCCAGCACTTGCAACAGAAAGTCTCATTAAATCAGCATATTCGTCAACTGCTTTAATAACTGCAACTAGGAATACTAAGAACTGAATATTTTCTGCAGGTGTCTTACCAGGATCTAATAAGTTCACGCCTGTATTCGTTACCATGGACCAGTTGTTATGTTTACCGGAACCATTGATGCCATCGAATGGCTTTTCATGAAGAAGACATACCAAATCGTGTTTATCAGCAATTTTCTTCATCAGTTCCATGGTTAACTGATTGTGATCCACTGCGATGTTAGCAGTATCAAAAACTGGTGCAAGTTCATGTTGAGCAGGAGCAACTTCATTATGTTTTGTCTTTGCAGGAATTCCAAGCTTCCATAATTCTTCATCCAAGTCATGCATAAATGCTGCAACCTGAGGCTTTAAGGAACCAAAGTAGTGATCTTCCATTTCCTGTCCTTTTGGAGGCTGAGCACCAAGAAGAGTTCTACCAGTAAAGATTAAATCTTTACGTTTCATATAATCTTCTTTTTTAATTAAGAAGTATTCCTGTTCAGGACCAACGGTAGTAGATACACCAGTTACTTCTGGATGTCCAAGTAAATGAAGTATTTTCGTTGCTTCTTTACTTAATGCTTCCATGGAACGAAGAAGAGGAGTCTTCTTATCAAGTGCTTCTCCACTATAAGAACAGAAAGCAGTAGGAATATAAAGGGTTCCATCTTTTACGAAAGCAGGTGAGGTAGGATCCCATGCTGTGTATCCTCTGGCTTCAAAAGTAGCGCGAAGACCGCCGGATGGGAAAGAGGATGCATCAGGTTCTCCTTTTACAAGTTCCTTGCCTGAGAACTCCATTAAAACTTCACCGTTGTCGGTTGGAGATATGAAACTGTCGTGTTTTTCTGCTGTAAATCCTGTCATTGGCTGGAACCAGTGAGTGAAGTGAGTGGCTCCAAGTTCCACTGCCCATTCTTTCATAGCTACGGCTACGGAATTTGCTACATCCAGCTCAAGGTGTGTTCCGTTTTCAATTGTTTTACGTAATGTTTTGTAGACATCTTTTGGAAGTTTTTGTTTCATAACTTTGTCATTGAACACTAAGCTACCATATAATTCTGGAATATTTTTTGTCATAAATGTAAATCCCCTTTCGTTTTAATATTTTCATTGATCATTACATTTTACTTTCTTTATTAGGTCATTGGAAAAGTTCTGTGATGCTAGCTTCTCCGGAAAAACAAAAAAGGCACCTCGGACTGTTTGGTCCGAAGCACCTTTGCTTATGTTTGGTATTTTACACCATTATTTTCACATGTCAAGAGGAAAATGAAAAAAAATTTTCAAAAAAAGTTCTTTACAAGTTTGGAAAAATAGCATATATTAGTAATAATTTATTTGTGAATAATATCGATGATATGACGAAGGCGTCAAAGTTCCTGGTAAAAGAACCGGGAGACTTTGGGGCCTTTTTTTATCATGATTTCTTATTCCTATAAGATATTTGTTATTTCGTTTCATTATAAGATTAGCGTAAGAAGGAGGAGAAACAATGTTTCAACAGATAGCAGAGAAAGGGCTGTATCATAAAAGCTTTGAACATGATAACTGTGGTATTGGAGCAGTTGTTCAGATTAAAGGAATCGCAACTCATCAGATTGTTAATGATGCAATTAAAATTGTAGAAAATCTGGAACATAGAGCAGGAAAAGATGCCGAAGGAAAAACAGGAGATGGTGTCGGAATCCTTACTCAGATTCCTCATAAATTATTTGTGAGAGAGTGTAAGAAGCTTGGTATTACATTAGGAGAGGCAAAAACTTATGGCGTCGGAATGTTCTTCTTTCCTCAGAATGAATTAAAGAAGAGCCAAGCAAAGAAGATGTTTGAAATCATTGTAGAAAAAGAAGGGCTAAAGTTCCTTGGATGGAGAGAAGTACCAACCAATCCGAATGTATTAGGAGAAAAAGCAAGAAACTGCATGCCATATATTGCTCAGGCATTTATTCAAAAACCAGACAGTTTAGAAGCAGGAATTGCCTTTGATCGTAAGCTTTATGTGGTACGACGAGTATTCGAACAGTCCAATGCCAATACCTATGTACCTTCTCTATCAAGTCGTACCATCGTATATAAAGGTATGTTCCTTGTTCATCAGTTGAAGACTTTCTTCTTAGATTTACAGGATGAAGCATATGAATCTGCCATTGCTACGGTTCATTCTCGTTTCTCGACAAATACGAACCCTAGTTGGGAACGAGCTCATCCAAATCGCTTAATTGTACATAATGGTGAAATCAATACAATCAAAGGAAATGCCGATAAGATGTTAGCACGTGAAGAAACGATGGAAACCAATATGTTATCCTCAGATGATTTCACCAAAGTTCTTCCTGTGGTAAATACAACAGGGTCTGATTCATCCATGTTAGATAATACGTTGGAATTCTTAGTAATGAGTGGATTAGATCTTCCATTAGCAGCAATGGTGACAATTCCGGAACCATGGTCACATAATGATACAATCTCTCAGGAGGGAAAGGATTTCTTCCAGTACTACGCAACCATGATGGAGCCTTGGGATGGACCCGCTTCCATTCTATTCTCGGATGGAGATGTGATGGGTGCTATCTTAGACCGAAACGGCCTTCGCCCTTCTCGTTACTATATCATGGATGATGATCGTTTGATCTTGTCTTCCGAAGTCGGAATCCTGGATTTAGATGAGAAACATATTGTAACCAAAGAACGCCTTCATCCTGGTAAGATGCTGCTTGTTGATACAGTTAATGGAATTGTAAAAAATGACAAGGAGATCAAGGAGAGCTATGCGTTACGTGAGCCATATGGGGAATGGTTAGATAGTAACATGATTACACTGGCTGATCTAAAGATTCCAAATATCCAGGTACCATCTTTTTCGGTAACGGAACGAGCACGATTACAGAAAGCATTCGGATATGCCTATGAAGAATATCGAGATGGCATCTATAAAATGGCGTTAAATGGGGCAGAACAAGTCGGAGCCATGGGGATTGATACTCCAATTGCTATTCTTTCCAAAGAGTATCAGCCATTATTTTATTACTTTAAGCAGTTGTTTGCACAGGTAACGAATCCACCTATCGATGCAGTACGCGAAAAGATTGTAACATCGACAACTGTTTATGTTGGTAAGAATGGTAACTTATTAGAAGAAAAACCAGAGAATTGTCAGGTGCTAAAGATCAATAATCCAATTTTATCGGATCTTGATATGTTAAAGATTAAAACCATGAAGAAATCGGGATTTAAAGTAATCACCATTCCAATTATCTTTTATAAGAGTACTCCAATCGATCGAGTTTTGGATCATCTCTTTGTAGAAGTGGATAAAGCATATAAAAAAGGTGCGAACATCCTAGTATTATCCGATCGAGGAGTGGATGAAAACCACGTGGCGATTCCATCATTATTAGCGGTTGCTGCGGTACATAAACATCTCGTACAAACGACGACGTGTACTGCAAGGTCACTGATTTTAGAGTCTGGAGAACCAAGAGAAGTTCACCACTTTGCTACGTGGTTAGGTTATGGTGCAAGTGCTGTCAATCCTTATCTTGCACATGCAACGATTGCAGAATTGATTGATGACCAATTATTGAATAAAGATTATTATGCTGCAGTAACCGATTATGACCAGGCAATCTTACAAGGAATTGTTAAAATTGCATCCAAGATGGGGATTTCGACCATTCAGTCTTATCAGGGTAGCAAGATTTTCGAAGCAATTGGAATTTCTTCGGATGTGATTGATCGGTATTTTACTGGAACAGTTAGTCGAATCGGAGGTATTACCCTAGAAGATATTGCGGCACAAAATGATGAACAACATACGAAGGCATTCGATCCGCTTGGCCTTGCTACAGATCTGACATTAAGCTCTATGGGACGACATAAGATGAGAGCACAGGGAGAGCAACATCGTTACAATCCTCAGACGATTCATATGTTACAACAGTCCACAAGAGAGGGCGATTACAAGAAGTTTGTTGAATATACGAAGATGGTGGATGACGAATCGACAGGATATCTTCGAAGCTTGATGGATTTTAATTATCCAGATAAAGGTGTGGATATAAAAGAAGTAGAAAGTGTAGAAAGCATTGTCAAACGATTTAAGACGGGTGCTATGTCTTACGGTTCCATCTCGGAAGAAGCACATCAGACGCTAGCCATTGCGATGAATCATTTACATGGGAAATCCAATTCTGGTGAAGGTGGAGAGAGCGATGAGCGTTTAGAGTCTGCGGGAACAAAAGATGACTTAAGTTCTGCAATCAAACAGGTTGCCAGTGGACGATTCGGCGTAACAAGCAGATATTTAGTTAGTGCACAAGAGATTCAGATCAAGATGGCACAGGGGGCAAAACCTGGAGAAGGTGGACATCTTCCAGCAAAGAAAGTATATCCTTGGGTTGCCAAAACAAGACATTCGACTCCTGGTGTAAGCTTGATTTCTCCACCGCCTCACCATGATATCTACTCCATCGAAGATTTGGCTCAGTTGATTTATGATTTAAAGAATTCCAATAAGAATGCCCGTATCTCTGTAAAGTTAGTTTCAGAAGCAGGAGTTGGAACGGTTGCAGCAGGTGTTGCAAAAGCTGGAGCACAGGTTATTTTGATTTCTGGATATGACGGAGGAACTGGTGCAGCACCATTAAGCTCCATTCATAATACAGGTCTTCCTTGGGAACTTGGACTTGCAGAAACTCACCAGACTTTGATTGCCAATGGACTTCGCAATCGTGTCATGATTGAGACGGATGGCAAACTGATGAGTGGCCGAGATGTTGCAATCGCTGCTATCTTAGGAGCCGAAGAGTTTGGTTTTGCAACTGCTCCACTTGTAACTTTAGGTTGTGTCATGATGCGAGTTTGCAATTTAGATACTTGCCCAAT
>JAQXNU010000024.1 GCA_029098165.1 Clostridiales bacterium | reverse complement strand
TGCATCCTGACTGGCATAACTTAAATACGATGGTTCAAACGAAACCTCATATAGTGAAATCTCTGCCCAAATCAGATTCGCATAATCTTCAAGATTCCCTAATCCAAATCGATGACCATCCCTATATCTTATTGCAAGTCTACCTTTCTCATCTTTCATTGTTTCTTGTAAAAATAAATAGGCATTTTTTGCTGCACTGAAATAGTAATCTTCTCGAAATACTTGATATGCCTTAGCAAATGCAACAATCATCAATCCATTCCAACTAGTTAGAATCTTATCATCTTTATGAAGTTTCATTCTTCCTTTGCGGTACTCATATAACTTTTCTTTCATCTGGTGTAATTTAGGTAAGTCTTCACGTACCTGCTGCAATCTTGGTAATTCATCTTGATCCTGGCGTATTCCTTGTAGTTTCTCTTGCTCTTGGTGTACTTCTTGTAGTTTCTCTTGCACCTGATGTAATCTTGCTAACTCTACTTGTTGCTGCTGCCCGATTCGATTCGGTATATTAGCACCTTCAAAATTACCTTGTTTTGTGATTTGATAATATAGATTAAAGACAGTTCCCTGTTCTTCTCCTAATACCTGAATCACTTCATCAGGTGTAAAGACATAATATTTTCCTTCTTGTCCTTCAGAGTCAGCATCTTGAGCACAATAAAAACCGCCACTTTCATCTGTCATTTCATCCATGATATACTGCAAAGTCTCACGAACAACTAATTCATACATCGGATTCTTTGTAACCTGATACGCTTCACAGTACACTAAAACTAACATGGCGTTATCATATAGCATCTTTTCAAAATGAGGCACCAACCATTTCTCATCCGTAGAATATCTGCAAAATCCGCCTCCGATATGATCGTATAGTCCACCTTGATACATACATTTTAGTGTCTTCTCTACCATAGAAAGTGCTGAATCACTATGATATGTTACAGCATATCGTAGTAAAAACATGAGATTATGGGGACTAGGAAATTTTGGTGCATTGCCAAATCCACCGTATCTTTGATCAAACTGACTTTGATAATGCATATATGCTTTTCCAAATAGCGTTCGATCCAGCTTAGTTTCCTCTATCTTCTCTTGCTCATGATCTTTGATGATATTTACTATATCCTCAGCTGATGTAATCAGTCTCTCTGGATCTACCTTCCAAACTTCTGATACCTTCGTCAACAATTCCATCAATCCAAACATTTGTCTCTTCGAGTGCTTCGGCAAATAAGTACCTGCGAAAAATGGTTTCTGATCTGGGGTCATTATAATTGTCAACGGCCATCCACCATGACCATTCATAGCCTGACACACATTCATATAGATCGTATCAACTTCTGGACGTTCTTCTTTATCTACTTTAATGGAAACAAAAGAATCATTCAGAATATTTGCTATCTCTTCGTCTTCAAATGACTCACGCTCCATGACGTGGCACCAATGACATACGTAATTGTTTACCTAGGAGTAGCCAATGCTTAAAAAAATCGGTTTGTCCTCTGCCTTTGCCTTCGCAAATGCTTCTTCTCCCCATGGAAACCAGTCTACTGGATTATACGCATGTTGAAGTAAGTAAGGACTCTTCTCATTGATTAAGCGGTTGGCTACTCTATTTTTATCTAGGTTCATTAACAATCACCTCCTTAATTTCATTTCCATTTAGTGTTCTCCCACGAAAAGGAAAGTATGCAATTAAGGTTGATTGACATGAACCATAGAATTACTACTCTATCTATCATAAAAAAATTGTGAGACAAATGATAATCGAATGTTCAAAGAACGAGCATTCGTTTATCATAAATAACTAATCTCCAATGTAACTTCATTGTCTATCGTCTTTCCATATTTAATTTGTTTGATGATACTTCGTAAGATTGTATTCAACTGTTCTTCTGATACACAGCCTTTTAATCTTTCTTTTACTTGTTCAAACGAAAGTAATTCATCTTTTATATTCTTGGAAATTATTGTACCCAAGTCGTATTTTATCATATCTTGTCGTTTTTGTAAACTATCGTTTTGCTCATTGAGTTCTTCGATTCGTCTTTTCCCATCCAGAACGGTGTACAGACCACCTTCAATCATCTCTAAGATTCTTTCTTGTTTCTGATGGATACTTTGTCTTTTCTGTTCGATTAAGTCAATTTCATGAAGCAATGCTTTCTGTCGCTTCATCATAACCTTATTATGACCAGACTCAATACACTCCTTTAATTCATCAATATGGTCATCAATCTGCTCATAGATGAAAGGAATTAAGGTATCTTGCTTCATTCCGTAATTGCCACATTTCTCTCCATACGGATCACGATACCAACATGGCTTCACATAGACAGTACCATCTGCTTTCTTTAATCCTAATGTCAATGTATGACCACAGCAATGACACTTCAGCAACTGGGATAAAGCAAATATTCGTTTATTGTTTCTTCTTGGTTTCTTACCGACATGATTGAACATTGCCAATACCTTTCGATGTTCCTCTTCTGTCTTCAAAGGCTCATGACGACCTTGGTACCATTCATCATTGTACTTTACCATTCCTAGATGGAACTCAGACAACAACAACCGATATACCCCTGTATTGTTCCATTGACCACCATAAGAAGTCGGTACCCCCTGTTTATTCAGCTCAAATGCCATAGAATAAGCAGAATATTCACCCGACAATACCTTATCTACAATGTATCGATCAGCTCTGAAAGGTAAAAATAATTCGCACTAAATACGATTAATTCAAGCTATTTCCTCTGTAATAAGGTAAAATAAAAGAAAAACTTTATCGCAGAGGTGAAAAATGAGTCGCGAACAAGAAAGAGTTAAGAAGAAGTTAGAAAAAAATCCAATTATAGAATGTAATAAAGTACAAAAAAGGTTTTGCCCAGAGTTGTTTTCCTTGTTTGGAAAGGTTAAGGACCCCCGCCATCAGAGTTACGTTGATTATTCCGCAAAAGTAATGCTTGGGACGATGTATTATAAAAGTATTGCAGGGATTTCTAGCATGCAGGAAATGACAAGAACCTTTAATGACGATAGGATTTGCAAAAATCTGTATAGGTTTATGGGAGAAGATGCAAAAGACTACATGCCTCATGGAGTGACAGAAAATGAATTTCTGGAAAGGTTACATCCAAACGAATTAGAGGATATTCAGCAAAGTATTGTATATTCCATGATTCGCCGAAAGACATTTGATGGTGCCAGAGTACTAAAGAAATGGCAGGTTATTGTAGATGCAACAGAATTGGATGAAGGATTCCAAAAGAAGAATGATCATTATCTGAGTCGATGCTATAACAAGGGTGAAAGCAATGAGTATGTTAGATATCATAGAAGTATGCTTGAAGCGAAAATCGTCTTTGGAGATAACCTAGTATGTAGTATAGCTTCGGAAACAATTGAAAATTCTGAAGAGTATATAAGAAAAAGTGAGGAAGCAGTAAAACAGGATTGTGAAAGTAAAGCCTTTGTAAGGCTTGCTGCCAAAATCAAACAGAAGTTTCCGAGACTGCCAATTATCATTACAGCAGATGGACTGTATGTTACAAAAACAGTTTTGCAGATATGTAAAGATTATCATTGGGACTACATCATTCGGTATAAAGAAGGATGTGCCTCGTCGATTTCCAAAGAGTATCATGCACTTCCAGAAAAAGAAATAGTTGGCACAGATATTGAGTATCAGAATAGAATTATGTTCAATGATTATGATGTGAATCTAATCTATTATCGGGAAAAGCGGATGGTAAAAGGTGAGGAGAAAGAAACAGAGTTTGCGTGGATTACAAGCATTGAAATTACCAAAAGCAATGCAAGAAAGATAGTACGTGCTGGACGAAACAGATGGAAAATAGAGAATCAGGGATTTAATCGGCAGAAACATTGGCAGGGAAATATCGAGCATGCGTGTAGTTGGAATGAATGTGCACAGAAAAATCATTATCTAATGGAACAGATAGCGGATTTTATAAAACAGCTGTATGAACACTTCTTTTTAGAAAAGAATGGGATAAAAAAGTTGCAAAAAAATATATCTTCTGAATTATTAGCAAGCTTTGGACGGCAACTAACAGAAACAGAAGATATAATAAATACGGAGCTGCATAACGCAGTTCTGAACTGATATAAGTTTATCAAAGAAGGTGATGTTTGCCAAGAGGAAATCGAAAATTTATACACATTTTTTTCAGCAAGGAGCAGTTGCGGATAAATGATGTGGATAACTTTAAATTTTTT
>JAQXNU010000023.1 GCA_029098165.1 Clostridiales bacterium | reverse complement strand
AAACAAAAAACATGATCGGCTTATAAACATATTCCAATTGGCATAAGACCGGCCGAATGGTAAGGCCACCAAATTTATAATTTTTTTCACCGACTCTCTTGATTATTTCCTTGCTGTTTTTTCACAGCCCCTATTTCTATTCTATATTTATGGAATTCGTTTTAATGATTGTTCTTGGCAATGCATCTTTGGAATTTTTCCAAGGAGCATCCGCATTGCGATAATCAAACTTATCAGTAAACCACTCTAAATCATCCCGTACTCGCTTTAGATTTTCTAAATAAACTTGATTTAGATCAGTGATAAACTGCTCTGACATTGCACCCGAAAAATATTTCTGTCCTTCTTGATAAAGTAGTCCATAATGTTTGGAACAGAATCCTTTGGACTTACGGAACTTATTACGAAATTCTTCTTCTTTCTTATATAGATAAAGTAACGAAGAAATATGAAGTGCAAACATTCCATCGATTTTACAACATACATAACAAGAGTTATTTAAATTCTCGATATAATCCACGACAGCAGTATCTACCGTTTTCTTCTTGAACAGTCCTCCACCGGATGGTTTCGTATCCATCATTGGTGTAAGATCCTTAATCGTTTTATCCATATGTGTCTTAAGCATCAGTGCCAAGCCAAGACGATTCTGATTTTTATACATCAGTTTCATATGATTTGCACAAAAACCAATCTTATCGGTTTCCATACGAACATCGTCTTCCATGTAGCTTGGTCCCATGACAAATTCAATCGCATTATTCTCCAGCACCTGATACATACTGCATACTGGACATTCACAATCTTTATCGAAAGCATCATTTACTGGTATGGTATAGAGTTGTTCTTTCAATGGGCTATCTCTCCTCTATAATCATCTCTTTAATTTGACGTGCTTTTTCTTTTATACGGTCATTTGCTTCTCGAGAAGTAAGTACGCGAGAAACATAACGGGATGCTTCCTCGTATTTACCTACTCTTCTTGCTAGATCAGCTAATAAATATGTAATTGTTAGCTCATCCATTCCACACATAGGGAACATTTCTTTGCTAAATGCTTGTGAAAAACCTTCATAAGCATTTAGCAAAAATTCTTGTTCCTGTTTTACTAAATCCTCTTTAACAGTTTCATAATCCTTCGTATCTTCAGGTAAATTCTCTCTCTTTCCACGAATCACCCATGCTGTCTTTAAACAAGTATAGGCTCTTTCGCTTAATTTACCTTTCTTTACAATTGCATTTACAAGTGCTAACTTATGATTGTTAATTGCTTCATCATAAGTAATAATATCTCCTTCTGGAGTGCCTCCTTTATAGTTAGCAGAGATACTTTCTTTGATTAATCGAGCCTGAGCTGTTGTCATATAATTAAAGAAACGATTTAATGCAGCATATCCACAGCTTGGACAAGCAATAACATCATACTTTAAGCAATCCACCTGGTGATATTTTGGACGTAAATCAGTATCCGCAGAAACTAATTTTACTTTACCTGTCTTTACCGTCTTATTCTTAAATTCTTTGTCACATACTGGACATTTATATGTTTTATCAAAAATCAAATCTGCTTCTGTAACTTGTACCTGCTGCGCTATTGTTTCTTGTTTTTTGGTATCTGCGGACTCGTAAACATCCATGTTTTTAAGTTTATCAAGTCCCATAGATTCTAAGCCAGAAAATAAATCAGCCATCTTACTTTTCCTCCTATACTGGTTTATAACTACTCTTTAGTGATGCAATACGGTTAAATACAAGATGTTCTTTTGTGGAATCTTTATAATCCACGCAGAAGAAACCATTACGTAAGAACTGGAATTTATCAAATCCCTTCGCATCTGCAAGGCTAGGTTCTACATAACAATGATCCATGATTGTAATCGAGTTAGGGTTAATATTCATGGTACCATCTTCGTTATATACTCCTTTTTCTTCATCCACAAGATTTTCATACAATCTTGCTTCCGCTTTTAATGCATGTGGAGCAGAAACCCAGTGAATCGTACCTTTAACTTTACGACCTGTAAAACCAGAACCACTCTTAGTCTCAGGATCGTAAGTTGCATAAACTTCTGTTACATTTCCCTCTTCATCTGTCTTATAATCCGTACAAGTTACAAAATATGCATTCATTAAACGTACTTCATTACCAGGGAATAATCTAAAGTACTTCTTAGGAGGCTCGATCATAAAGTCTTCACGCTCAATGTAAAGTTCACGGCTAAATGGAATCATTCTTGTTCCCATTGCTTCATTTTCCTGATTATTTGGAGCTTCTAAGAATTCTTCCTTACCTTCTGGGTAGTTCGTGATAATTAATTTAATCGGATCAAGCACTGCATTGACACGCATCGCTTTTGCTTTCAAATCTTCACGAATACAATACTCTAGCATTGCATAATCTACGGAAGAGTTGCTCTTGCTGACACCGCACAGTTCCATAAACATACGGATGGATTCTGGAGTAAATCCTCTTCTTCTTAATGCGCTGATAGATACCAATCTAGGATCGTCCCATCCATCAACAACACCTTCTTCTACTAATTTTTTAATATAACGTTTACCAGTTACAACATTGGTTAAATATAATTTTGCAAACTCAATCTGTTTTGGAGGATTTTCATACTCTAATTCTGTTACAACCCATTCATATAAAGGTCGATGATCTTCAAATTCAAGAGTACAGATGGAATGAGTAATTCCTTCGATCGCATCTTCAATTGGGTGCGCAAAGTCATACATTGGATAGATACACCATTTATCTCCGGTATTATGATGTGTCATACGAGCGATACGATAAATGATAGGATCTCTCATATTCATGTTAGGAGAGGACATATCGATTTTCGCACGGAGCACTTTGGAACCATCCGCAAACTCACCATTCTTCATACGTTTGAATAAATCGAGATTTTCTTCTATACTACGTTCTCTATAAGGACTGTTTTTACCTGGTTCTGTTAGCGTACCACGATATTCACGCATTTGTTCTGGGCTTAGATCACAGACAAATGCTTTTCCTTTTTTGATTAATTTAATTGCAGCCTCATACATCTGATCAAAGTAATCAGAAGCGAAAAAGACACGATCTTCAAAATCTCCACCAATCCAGCGTACATCTTCCTCAATGGACTGGACAAACTCTGTTTTTTCCTTAGTTGGATTTGTATCATCAAAACGAAGATTAAACTGTCCACCATATTTTTTTGCTAATCCACTATTTAAGATAATTGATTTTGCATGTCCAATATGTAGGTAACCGTTAGGCTCTGGTGGAAAACGCGTAATTACCTTTTTACAGTGTCCCTCTGCAATATCTTTATCAATGATTTGTTCAATAAAGTTTTTAGAAACAACCTCTTTCTCTTCTGTTGTTTTTACTTCATTCTCAACATCGTTACTCATGATGTTCCTCCTGTTTTGTTGTATCTAATAACACTACGTGCAGATATTCGCACGGAAGTATTTTATTTATGCTAATTATCATAACACAATTTGGTAAAATAGGAAAGACCCATGTTATTGGTGTAGAGCTCGATATTCAGCTAATAACAAATCTACCATTCGGCCATAACTTTGAACTCCATCTTCCTGGTCATTCATCTTTAGGTACGTATTATTTACGGTTTCCGCAACATTACTGACCGTGTTATTTTCAAATTGTCTCCAGTATTCCGAATTTGCATTTAGATCGATTCGCACTTTTGTACTATAGGTAGTCGCTACTTCATGATATAAATCTACATTTTTATCATACAAAGCATTACCAGCAAGAATCAGTGCTTCCATAATCCCACTATATCGAATTTCAGGCAGTTCCGATGCCTTACAAGCCAGATAGGCGATATAGTTTGCCTCATCCTCTCTCATAAACCCACGCATATGCGCCATTTCATGAGCCATGGTGGATGGAATGGAGTAATCCGGGATATCAATATTTACATTGGCCTCCATCGTAAACGGCCAAAAGATTCCCGTCAGTTCCATCCGAGACATCAGTTTTGAAACAAGCAATGGTTTCACTGCTGGGTAAGAACCAGAAAGGATTGGATAGGTCTTAGCTAAGTTGTCATATGCTTGAACAACATCGGTTCTTATCTTTAACTTAGATTTAGGAAGTTTCAATACGCCAAAGATATCTTCCGATGTAATCTGACTACGCAGCTCATTTGCTTGATTGGCTAAGGACAGACATAATTCCTTTAGTTCTTCCTCAGTTGATTCCTGAACCGTAAGATTGCTATAATGCGAAAATGGATACCGATAATAATTCACTCCGCATCCTATCGTATAACAAAAGAATAACACGCTAAAAAAACAGCCAACATTTAATATTCCCTTCGCTGCTAGATACCTTCGTATTTTTCGTTTATCTACTATTTCGCCATTGTTTCCTTCACAACGTACAAGACCTAGGATAAAACGTATCAATAATATTGTGAAAATAATTGGGGTTATCAGTAGTAAGATCTCACCAATTGAAAATGGAAGAATTCCTGTTATGTTAGAAACTACGATTGATAGGACATGATAGATTCTTTTTGAAAAAACTTCTTCTGCAAAAGTTGCGTTTCCTTTTGCAATATATGTAACAATTAGAGAAAGGGGAATTAGCAATAGTAAAAATATACGCTTTAACTTAGATATTTTTTTCATATGAATTCCCCTTTACTATCATTGTTCTTCAAAACTGATTTCAACATCTCCACTAGAAACTTTTAACTCAATGCTTTTTTTACCACCACGATCGATAAGCGCGCTTCCCTCATAGGTGGAATCTCCTATCTTGACCGAGCCGTAATCTGACTTAATATCAAATCGATAATCTGCTTCTCTTCCGATAAGATTCAGATTTATATTTCCGTAGGAGTTATCCATGCTAATATCATCAGTTAACGTATGGCTAAGAGTCACATCTCCACTGTCAAACTCTCCTTCCAGCTTACCAATGGCACAGTTCTCAATCTCATTTGTTCCATAGCTATTATCCAGCTCCATCTCTTTACAAAAAAGATTACTTAATTCAAGATTGCCAGAGCTCATCTTAACCTCCAAGGAATCCATCCAACGTAAGGAATCATTGATAGAATCGAGCTCCACTCCACCATAAGCATTTTTTATGCTTAAGTTTTGAATCTTACAGTTCTTAATTCCGATATTTCCTGATGCGATGTCTGTCTCCATCTTATTCACCTGACAGTTTGCTACAATCGTATCTCCATAATGATTCGTAAGAGATAACTGATCCGTAATAATAGTGCCAATATTACAGTCGCCCGATGATTTATTGATGGAAACCGATTCAAACTCATTGGTGGTTGGCACGTATACCTTAAAATAGTTTTTTTCTTTTTGATTGATGGAATAATTACCTGTATTCATGCCATAATCCGAGAAAGTTAAAGTATGATCGTTCACCGTAAGTTTTGGTTCATTATTAATATAATAATAGGAATATTCAACATAATAAGCATCCGATGCTATGATCTCAAAATCTGCATAATTGGACTCAATCTCTATTTTTGAAATATCATCTATTGCAATTTTATCTGAGTAGAAGTGGTTCATGGTTTCTTCCGTATACATTTTGTTCGTCATGTTATTACCCTTACTACAACCAGATAACATTAATACTAGTAAACTGACGCATGACAAGGCTGTTAACTTTTTTTTCATTCCTCTATCTCCTAAACGATAATCTTTCCTCGTATTAATACATACTATTTCCATAATTATACCATAACTTATTCGAAAGATAATTAAGAAACGATTAAATATTCAACTTAGCATCGCATAACTCAGTAAATTCCTCAACCTGCTGTTTCACTTGTTCCAAAACATCCATCCAAAATTGTGGTTTTGTAAGATCAATGCCTGCATATGCTGCTACTTCTTCCACATCACTTACTGTTGTTGCATGCAATAATGCGCGATATTTTGGCAGAAATACTTCTCCCTCTTTTAAATAAACGGCATAGAGTCCTCTTGCAAATAGCCCGCCAAATGCATATGGGAAGTTGTAGAAATTAGTGTTTCCAGAATAGTAATGGCTCTTACATACCCACATATAAGGGTGTAGTGTATCTGGATTTAACCCATCTCCATATGCTTTTCTTTGTGCATCTAACATAATCTCACTTAATTCATCCGCAAACATAAATTTCTCTTGATTTAACTCAAATACCTTGGTTTCAAATAAATATCTGGAATAAATATCACAGATAATCTGAGTCAGATCCTGAAGCTGACTTTCAATTAGGACAAATCTGTCTTTATCTGAAGCTTCTCTGATTGCTGCATTCATGATAACATTCTCATTAAATGTAGATGCTGTTTCAGCAACCGGCATCGAGTAATCTAAATTAAGGATTCTATGATCATGGATATTTTTATTATGATATGCATGCCCCAATTCATGAGCTAAGGTAACCACATCAGATAAAGAACCATCAAAGTTTGTCAAAACACGGCTTTGCTTTTTTGATTGAATATTACAACAGTAAGCGCCACCAACTTTACCTTCATGTGGGTAAAAATCAATCCACTCTTCATCAAATGCTGTTTCAATCATTTGTGCTAAATCTTTTGAAAATTCTGAAAAATGACTTACTAAATACTCCTTTGCTGCCTCAGCAGTGAAGTTTGTTTCACATTCTCCAACCGGAGCAAATAAGTTATACCAACTCAATCCGTTTGACTCCCCTAAAAGCTCCGCTTTTTTTCTAAGATAACCATGGAATACTGGAAGATATGTATCAATTGCCTTCCACATAGCATCTAAAGTTTCTCGTTTCATATGTGCTTGGGCTAATGTCATTTCAAGAGGAGAAGTATAGCCTCTCATCTTACATATTGCATTCACCTGTCCCTTAATGCTATTTAGTGAAAAGCATACCGAGTCTTTGATTTTTTCATAACAAGCTAATTCAGATTCATAAGCAGTTTTTCTCACCTTTTCATCACTGCTATAAGC
>JAQXNU010000022.1 GCA_029098165.1 Clostridiales bacterium | reverse complement strand
CGACATTGCTTGATGAAAATGGAAATATAGAACAATCACAGCTGGAGCCATTAATGCCGTGGTCAAAAGACCTGCCTGTTGATTGCTACAGCAAGCGTCGCGACTAAGCGACGCTTAATTTTAACTGAGGGCGAGCGATTTGACGCTTACGAATTCAGGTAAGGCGAGTGGTTTGACGTTTACATTATTTACACTACCTAATTTAAAATATTTAAAATAGAATTTGCCTGCCTTTCAAAAGGTCTATTCAGTTTACCCTTTTTTCAAAAGTACTTAATATAAATCTATAATCTCAGTATAAAAATGCCCATTCAAGCAAGAAAGGAGGCGTCCATTAGCGATTTTTCAAATCGCTAATGCGACACCCCCTCCTAACAACTATTACTATTCATTCGTTGAATACATTTATCTACTACCATAAAGTCCATTACTTTCAGAAATATACTAAATCTATCTGGAATTGTATCTTTATTTAATTTGGGAATTGTAGTTCTACGTTGATGTATCCTTTTCTTGTAATAAGATAATATTCAACCTGATTCTTAGATCCTGATTTCTTATAGCTACCTTTTACCACTCCATCATTATCCTGACTATTTATCATCCTAAATGATTCTAGTTCTCCACCAACAATTACTAAAACTCTATATTTATTAGCATCTATTTGATCCAATATTTGATATACCTTTTTTTTATCCTCATTCGTACTTCCCTCTAAATTTTCCATAGCTTTTTCTTTCGACCAAACAAAAAAGTGTGGAGTAGAATATTCATTTTCACTATAGTAAGTGGCTATCTTTTCTCTATCGATTTCAAAATATATCCGATTCTTGACTATGTATGTTATTAGTCTTATCAATACGATAATAAGTATTATAATAGCCGTTGTAATTATAATAGCATTCTTTCTCTTTTTCATAGTTTCCTCCATAAAATACTGTACTATATTATGGCATTAATGCTGCTGCTACAATATTCCACCCCGCTACTATAAATTCCTTTCCATCTTCGTTTTCTTTGTAGTACACAACTGGTCCAAATGGTAAAGGATCTAAAAATCCAATACCATCACTTAGTAGTGCTTCCACAAGACTCGCTTTAGCTCTCTTAGGCTTGTTTACTCTGACATCCTTCAATTCTGAAAGCCACCTAGAAAATGATTCTTGTTTATAACTTAATATTCCTCGACCAGTTTTTGTGAATTTAACTGAACCATCCCAAGCAGATAATAGTTCAATATCTTGACAACGCATAAATGCATGAGCAACATTGCTATATACTGTATATGGAATTTTCTTATCTTTATCTTCTTCACTCGAATAGGTCCTAATCTGAGTTGCACCAAAGGCATCTATTAACCCTGTATTACATGATGAAATATTCAAATAATAAATTTGCTTTTTAGGTAACGACATGATAGTAGTTGCTTTATCATCTGTGCCAACCATTCCATCTGGACTTACAGTTAGATTTTCACCATTATCCGCATCAATAATTATAGCGTAAAAGTTACCATGGAATATTAAATTCACACTATCAATTTTACCGTCTTTATCTCCTTTCATATTTGTCCATTCTTTTACAAACTCATCTTCTGTACTAATTGGAATCATTATTGTCTGTTCAACATTATCATATCCAAACAAGTATTTAACTGTCTTTTGAAGGTTTTTTGCATGATCTACAAATCCGCCTTTACCATTCTCTGAATCTTCAAGCGTATAAAATATGTAACTAACACCATCGTGATTTTCATACGTAGAACGAATAGTACTTTCTGAATAGTAATCATCAACCATTACTTCATTACCACTTATTTGACTTGTAACATCAAAATGAATATTATCTATTAATACTGCTGTTGTATATATTGTATCTACTGCATCACGTACGCTAAATTCTAAATCTATATTTTGACCAGCATATTGAGAAATATCCATTTTCTCAGTCTGCCAATCCGTCATCCATACATCACCTATATCAAATACCACTTTAGGAGATATTGAGATTAACCTTCCACCATTGTTTCTAGTTGCTCCAAATTGTGATGCTATTTTGTTTACATTAAGTTCCAATAATTTAATTACGTTATTATTATCATCTCGCAATGTAACTAATACATTAAATGGATCATCATATCTACTCCCTATATACTCTAGGAATTCCTCCGATAAGAAATTCCAATCAAAATATATTTCTTTAGCCGATTCAGGTATCTTAATACTTTGCTTTATACTTCCCTTCTCTAACGTATATCCAAGCCCTGTAGAGATAATTCCCATTTTATTACCACTTGTTGGTTTAATATCACCTAACTGTGAAATTACTCTACCATCACCATCCTTAATCCAACCTTGGAAACCTTGCTCAAAATCACCGTTTACTAAATCACTAGTTATTTTCACATTTTTTACGCCAGATAGGATCATCATCTGCCCACCATAATACGTATCAAAACTGTATTGATATGAATTTCCAGTTGTTCTTCTATTTATTAATAAATTATTGAGTAAGTCACAAGTCTGAAATACTACATAATTATTTGTAACTGCACCAGAGTATCCATAGTATGCTTTCGCACCTTTGCTTTGAAATGCCTTCCATAGATTTTTATTTTTCGAACTTTCACATGAATTGTTAATAATAATGCTATTAGGAAGAGTAATATCTAAGCTTTCAATATAAGATGCATTAACCGTATAATATGTACTAATCTCTCCTGACTTGATATTAATGTTGGTTTGGGTTGCTATCTGTCCTTTTTGTCTCTCATATTTATATTTTGATGATGATATAACTTTCTCACCTGTCAAAAACCATTCTCCATTATTTCCATGTGTTGATATAATGACAATACCATAATCCCCAAACGTTTTCAATGAATCAATATTTGCATTTGAATCACTTAAAATTGTAAGTTGTTCTTGACATCTTATTTCTTCCGCAACCTCTTTTACAATCTCTTTTTCATCATCTTCTCCCCATTCAGTATCAAATGGAGCATATAGTAATATGTTTTTAGAATTAACATATATATATCCGTTACTTGGATCATAGTCAGATTTTTCATTTATCTGAGTAGTAAATCCATCTGTGGATTCCCCTCTTTTCATAACTTCCATATCACTGTTATCGCATAACTGAATAAATGATATGAAACTATTATTATATACAATCTGTATTGTGCTATCATTTACTTTAATTATACTATTTATACCTTCATTTAATTCACTTGCTAATTTTATCTGCTCAACAATATCTTCAATTTTTATCTTTATATCACTATTGTTTTTTATGTAATCATTTACCCATATTTCAATATTTTTTAGATTATTATCAATTTTTATAATCTCTTCATCAGAAACTGGTTCTAATACCTCTATAGATGTACAATACGAATCTGCCTCTATATCGTTGTTATATAAAAGAAATTTTAGTTCAATAATTCCTACGTTATTTTCGTTCATTAATAAAGAATTGCTAAAAATGCTATCATTCTTAATTTCATCGCAATTGGAATTCAAATCGCCATTATCAAATAACTCACAAGCAATTTCCCAACTATTATCTCTTTTTATAAATAATTTAACTTTATATTCATCGTTAATATCTGCTTTATTAACTTTAACATTAAAAAGATTATTTATTGGTTCTGATGAAAAAATATTCTTTTCTTTAATATATACCTGTTCAATATTAGAATGGCTGTTTTCTTTACTAACTATTTGAGTTACCTTTACATTTTGTATACCTTTCTCAACATCTCCTGCGTTACTATTAAATCCTAAATTAATAGTCTGATGTGGTTCAATATTACTATTATAACC
Source organism: Clostridiales bacterium (assembly GCA_029098165.1). Taxonomy (GTDB): domain Bacteria; phylum Bacillota; class Clostridia; order Lachnospirales; family Lachnospiraceae; genus Lachnoclostridium. The sequence goes on along the minus strand of JAQXNU010000022.1, from coordinate 6,331 downwards.
AGCATTCTTTACTATATAGTGAGTTCCTTCATGTGATAAAATCTCAGCAGTCCAAAAACTATTAATCTCACAATCAAGATCAAACTCTAGTTTCCAATCCTCAATCGTTTTATCTGTATTGTTTGTTATTGTAAGTTCACCATTAAATCCACTTTCCCAGTTCTCGATAACATTAAATGTAACCTCAGTGTTTTTATCTTCTACTATTTCATCTGAACATAATAATTCATAAGATGTTGGAATTAATATGCTTCCTTCTCCATTAGCCGTAAAACCAAAACTTATACTCTGTCCTGCTAAAATATCTTGATTATATGCTGAATTCTTAACTATATAGTGATCATTCTCTTTAGACTTTACATCACTATTCCATATATTGGTTATCTCATAAGGCATATCAAATCCAATTGTCCAATTATCTATAGTCTTTTCACTAGTATTTTTTATAGTAACATCAGCATTAAATGCATCTGACCATTGACTTCTTATACAAAATGTTACTTCATATCCGTCTCCAACATAGGTTTCTTCTTTTACATCATATTCATTAGTGGCTGCTTTTACAGAATCAATCTGCCATGATGAAATAGTAAATATAAATACTAGTATTATTGCGATTAATCCCCTTATTTTTATCTTTCTTTCCATATAAACCTCCTCAAATTAATATACTTTTACATATTGCAGTATTGATATTAGTTAGTTTAGTTTTAGCTATATTGTGCCCCTCCTTTCCTGTCATAATTATACATATATTGTTATTTTATATCAAACCATTTTTTCCCATTTGACTTTATTGTGTTAAATATATTTCTTCTAATAGAACATTGAATGATTTGGCATTCAGTTGTTCTTATGTAGGAGATACATCCTTTATTAATACGATGTCTAATTTGAAGTTGATTCATTGTTTTGAATCTGATATTGATTTTAACAGAGTATCAAGTAAACACATAAATACGATACAGCTAATATCATGTAATATTAAAAATTTATATATGTTAAAGAATTGTAGTTCTTTAACAAAACTGGAGATTTATAAAGGCAGTTATGAAGGGATGACTAGGAGTAAGGGTAACTATGTATTACAAGATAGTTCTGTATTTTCGGAGCTTGATACAATCCTTGAACTAGATATTAAAGATGTGAAAATAGAGGATATTAAGGGATTTTTAGATATGGAGTCGCTTAAGAAGATTTATGTTAGTAAAGAAAGTATGACGAAAGATCAGATTAATGAACTAGAGAGTAATGGAGTTCAAGTTATGGTAGAATAATTATACTTTTGTAAGATAAAGATGGGGAACAATAACACTATGAAAAAAGAAAACATAACCAAAATTTTATCAGCTCTTGACCAAGAATACGGTATTGGAAAAGACGGCTTTCATCACCATAAAGACTGGCAACTTTTAATTGCAATTATGCTAAGTGCACAAAGCACAGATAAACAGGTAGAGGATGTTCTACCAGGACTTTGGAAGAAGTATCCGGCCATTGAGGAGTTGGCAGAAGCCCCAATCGAGGAAATCGAAGAAACGATCAGGACGGTTGGATTATATAAAAGTAAAGCAAAAAATATGAAACTTTGTTGCAATCAGATTCTATCAGAGTATCAAGGCGTTGTTCCGAAGGAATTGGATCAGCTAGTACAGTTAGCTGGGGTTGGAAGAAAAACCGCGACCTTGTTTTTAGCGGATACGTATGGAATTCCCGGGGTAACTGTGGATACCCATGTATTAAGGATATCTCAGAGACTGGGATGGGCGAAGGGCAAGAATCCAGTACAGGTAGAAAAGGAATTGATGAAGGTCTTACCAGAGGATCATTGGATCCGAATTAATTATCAGCTGATCTATCTAGGACGTAGTATATGTACGGCAAGAACGAGTCATTGCGACAGGTGTATTTTAGAAGAATGGTGTGAAAAGAAAAATCTGAATAAGAAAAAGTCAGATAAGACGAAATTAGATAAGAAAGAAACTAATAAGAAAAGTGTTAACCAAAAGAACGTAACAAGTAAGAAAAGCGTAGATAAAAAAGAACGCAAAGTAGATGCAAAGAATGCAAAAAATAATAAGATTTTGTAGAAGCATAAAAAGCATAGAAGCAAGAGATTGAAGTGGGTGTGAAGAAGAGAAGACTTTTTCAGACTCACTTTTTACATAGAGAAACTATTCGGTTTGATGTAATAGAAATCGCTTTTTATAGGAAATGCATTTTAGGCATATAGGAAATTATTTCTTCCACTATGCCCAAAGTGTAGCTGGATTACTATGATTTCAGACACGTTTTAGGCATATACAGAAATTTCAATTCTGCATGCCTCGTTCAACATTACAATTGGCGGCATAATTAACAGAATGCCCGCTGCAATTCCAATAGCACAATAGATGTTAATGTGGTAACATAAGAGAAAATAGATCAATATGAATAACAAAGAGTGAGTAAAGCCTCTATGTTTAAAGGGTAGGGTAAACTTAAGTTTATAGGATCATTATGGAGTTTTGTCGATACATAAATGAAAGGAGAACGAATATATGTCAACGATAGCTATCATTGAAGATAATCAAAACATACAGATCGAGCTTTCTAACTTTTTTCAAGAGCATAAGTATGAGACGGTATGGGTTGACTGTCATGATCCGATGGTACAATTAGAACCATTGCTGCTAAATCAACAGATTCAGGCAATCCTTTTGGATATTAATTTATATGAATTGGATGGATTTGAAATTTGTAAGAAGATCCGTAGGAAATCACAAGTTCCGATTCTTTTTGTAACCTGTAGAGAGGATGATCTGGATGAGATCAAGGCGCTGCAAATCGGAGGAGATGATTTTATACGTAAGCCATACCGTCTGCCGGTATTATTAGCAAAAGTGGAACGAATGGTGGAACGTAGTCAGATAAGTTCCAATTGCATGTATGCTGGGGATGTCTACCTAGATGTTGCTAAGGGCCAGATTGTGACGAAGGAAGACAGCATAGAGTTATCGAAAAACGAGCTAAAAATCTTATACTGCTTATTTCATAATCAGGATCAGATCATCTCGAAAGATAAACTGATTGAGTATTTATGGGAGAACAAGTTGTATGTGGATGAGAACATATTAAATGTCAATCTGTCGCGAATGAGAAAACGTTTAGGTGAAATTGGACTCTCGGAGTTTATTCGTACCGTGCCAAAGCAGGGTTATACCTTAAAGATAAATAGCAGGTAATGAAAAAGAAAGTAAGATATGAATGAAGGAACTTCTAGACTTAATTGAATCAGAATAAAGGAAGGTATACAATTACCGTTATGTCAATAAGCAAATATCTATATGAGAAAGTATTCGTCATTATCATAAATATCTTTGCTGCCATTGCATTATGCACCTATTTAAGAGCACTCGCTATGCCTGTACCCACACTCATTTACATACTGATTGCATGGACAGTGATCCTGCTTTTTGCTGGAAGTATCGATTATGCCCATCAAAAAAAGAAGATCAAAAAACTAGAAAATCAGCTTGCATCCATCGAGCAAAAGTATCTGATCAGTGAGGTCATCGATCTTCCGGAAACTCAGCTAGAAGCAGCTTATTACCACATGCTCAAACAGGGAAATAAGGGGATGTTAGAAGCAATCGGAGAATTTAAAGATAGTCAGAGAGAGTACAAAGAGTATATTGAAGAATGGATTCATGAGATAAAGACTCCGATTACGGCAATCAATCTGATCTGTAATAACCATAGCAGCGAGGAAACAAAACGAATTCAAAGAGAAATGAAAGTAGTAGATTATCTCGTAGAACAGGCACTCTTTTACGCACGAAGCGAGACGGTGGAAAAGGATTATTTTATTAAGAAGACTCGATTGTTTGACTGTGTTCAGACCGTATTGCTTCGCCATCGAACAGAGATATTGGAAAAAAAGATTGCATTAGAAGTAGAAGAGTCTGAAGAGATTGTTTATACCGATGCGAAATGGGTGACATTTATCTTGCATCAGGTGCTAGCTAATGCAATTCAATATCAAAAAGAAGAGAATCGAAAGATTAAAATCTATTCCGAGAAGTTAACAGAAGGACTTGCTCTGATCATTGAAGACAATGGAATCGGAATCTGTGCAAGTGATCTGAAACGAGTATATGAAAAAGGATTTACGGGAAGTAATCGCGCAAAAAGCAAGTCTACAGGGATTGGACTATATCTTTGTAAAAAACTATGTGATAAATTAGGCATTTCCATTCGTATCGAATCGAAAGAAGGAACATATACAAGAGTTATTGTGGCATTTCCGATTGGTACACTTACAATTCTGTAAGTTAACAAATCAAATATGCCTTGCTATACTCAAGAAAAGAGATTAGAAAGGACGATACATATGGAAGAGTTATTACGAATTGAGGGATTAGAAAAGTATTATGGAACGAATAATGTGGTTACAAAAGCAATTGACCGTATTTCGTTTTCAGTAGAAAAAGGCGAGTTTTTAGGAATCATGGGGGCATCCGGAAGCGGTAAGAGCACGCTTCTAAATTGTATCTCTACAATTGATTCTGTTACTGCAGGGCATATTTATCTGGAAGATGAGGACATTACAGAATTAAAAGATTCGGAACTGGCAAAGTTTCGACAGAATAATCTAGGATTTATCTTTCAGAATTTTAATCTGCTAGATACGTTGACATTGCAGGAGAATATCTCACTAGCGGCGATCATAAAAAAACGAGGTGGAAACGAAATTGAACGTCGGGTCGATGAACTTGCAACGTCGTTAGGTATTGCAGGCGTTTTAAATAAGTTTCCATATGAGGTATCTGGTGGACAAAGACAGCGCTGTGCCTGTGCCAGAGCGCTGATCAATGAACCGAAGATCATTCTGGCAGACGAACCGACTGGAGCATTGGATTCGAAGTCAGCGAGTATGCTGCTAACTTCATTTACGAAGATGAATCAGAGCCTTGGTGCAACCATTTTAATGGTTACTCATGATATCTTTACAGCTAGCTATTGCAGCAGAATTCTCTTTTTAATGGATGGAAAGATATTTAGTGAGCTTGTCCGAAAGAATAAAGGAAGAAAGGAATTCTTCAACGACATCCTGGATGTTGTCACACTTCTTGGAGGTGATGTTTCCGATGCTCGCTAAATTATCATTTCGAAATGCAAAACGATCCATAAAGGATTATAGTATCTATATCCTCACGGTTACGATCATATTCGCACTTTTATACTCCTTTCAGTTGCTTGCTTTTTCCGAAGAAATTCGTGGATTAGCAGAAGCAATGAATACTTTTCAAACCATACTCATTTTTGTATCATGTATCATTGTATTTGTAGTAGCATGGCTTGTAAATTATATGAATCGTTTTATGTTAGAGAAACGGGGAAAAGAATTAGGAACCTATATGTTGCTTGGAATTAGCAATCGATCCATTACTCATATGGTGTTGATCGAAAATGTGATCGTTGGCAGTATTGCATTTGGCTTAGGCATTATTCTAGGTACGTTCTTATATCAGATTTTCTTACAGATCATTATGAATGTTTTTGAATTACCATATCAGATTGCATTCCCATTTTCTTGGGAAGCATTGGGGATGACTGGTTTATATGCCTTACTGTCCTATGTATTTTCGATGTTCCGAATGAAACGTAAGCTAAAACGAATCAGAATTTGTGATTTGATTTATATTAAAGCACAGAATGATAAGAAGAGAAAGAAACTATGTAATCATTGGATTACCAATATCATTGCAGTGTGTTTGTGTGTTACTGGCGGATATCTTTTTTATATAACGTGTGTGAAGTTAGATAGTATTAAGAGAGCATGTATTGGATTTTGTTTTTTCCTTATTTTACATTGGATTTGTCTTTATATGCATTGTCGCAACGATATTAGCAGTTCAGCAGTTAAGTGAGGCTTCTCAGTATCGATATCGATATCGGATTCTTTCCAATCTTGGAGTAGAGACAAAGAAAATCCATCGCCTGGTGTTCAAACAGCTATCATTTTATTTTGGATTACCTTTAATTTTACCAGTTACAATCAGTATGTGGATGACCATCTGTATCCATAGAATCTATCAGATTTATATTGATAATAATTATCTGGTATTAGTAATTGTCCGTACCTTAGGATTGTTCTTCTTTGTATATCTACTGTACTTTATCGCAACTTATGTTGGATATATTAAGAACGTAAATAAAAATCAAGTGCGAGAAGAATGATAATAGCTGAGTTGACTGGTGGTCAGAAAAAAGGACCAAAGAAGTTTTGAACAAAAATTCCCAAAGTAACAAATATAACTGTGCAAATATGGTAGAATATGTTATCATA
>JAQXNU010000021.1 GCA_029098165.1 Clostridiales bacterium | reverse complement strand
GCATATATTTTATATGTTGACTTTACGTTTGCATTCGCTAAGAAAAATGAAGGAGCTACTACTGGTGAATTTTTAGTAGCCGGATTCATTGCAGTAACAACAATCATAGTATTTACGCTTGTATTTACTTATCCAATTTTATCCCGTTTTACACTTAACTTTAAAGGCCTGTTTAAAACTTCATTTTTAATTTCCATGAAGCACTTCCCAACAAGCTTTTTCCTTACTGTACTTGTTGTAGCATGTGGCTTGGGAATTTATATCATGCCTCTTTTTCTATTTGTTGTTCCATCATTATGTTGTCTTATTAACTCACTTTTAATAGAAAGAGTATTTAAAAAATATATGCCGAAACCAGAAGGTACTTCAGAGGAGACTGGAAGAGATCAGTGGTATTGGGAATAGTATAGGGGGGTAAGACCAATGAATGAGACACTAAACCAGCTTATCGACTGGCAGGGAGTCGAGGCAATTGTTTATTCAGAATGTGACTGTCCGCAAAAAATCCTAGGTGCACACAAGATAGAAGCGGGAACATTAGTCCAAACGTTTATTCCAGATGCAAAAGAAGTTCGACTAAAGGTAAACAAGGTGAATCGGAAAGCCGCTTCACTAGCTATGAATAATCTGGGTTTAGAGTACATGATGGAGAGGATTGGCGAGGATGATTTCTTCGCTGTCTTAATCCCTAAGAAATCAATTGGTAATTACACTTACAAAGTTACTTATAAAGATGGTAATACACAAGAAATCATAGATCCTTATTCTTTTTCTACTACGATCAAGCAGGAGGACTGTGAAAAATTTAATCGAGGAATCCATTATGAGTTGTATCAGGTACTTGGCGCACATGTTTGTAAGATCAAAGGTGTATTAGGTACCAGATTTGCAGTTTGGGCACCTAATGCAATGCGTGTAAGTGTTGTGGGCGACTTTAATCAGTGGGACGGTCGTAAGCATCCGATGAGAAGACTTGGAAACTCAGGAATCTTTGAATTGTTTCTGCCTGGTGTTGAGAAAGGGGCACTTTATAAATATGAGATCAAGGCAAAGGGCGGATTAACATTCTTGAAAGCTGACCCATTTGCGTTCTATTCTGAACTTCGACCGAATACGGCTTCCATTGTATCCGATAGCTCAGATTATGAATGGAAAGATAGTACATGGTTAACGAAGAGAAAGCATACGAGCTATTCCAATAATCCGATGTCGATATATGAAGTTCACCTTGGTTCATTTAAAAAACCAGAAGAGAAAAATGGAAGTTTTTATAATTATCGAGATTTAGCAGTGATGCTTGCGGATTATGTGAAGAAGATGGGGTATACACATATTGAACTATTGCCTGTTATGGAACATCCGCTAGATGCGTCCTGGGGCTATCAAGTGACTGGATACTATTCTGTTACGTCTCGATATGGAACACCAGAAGACTTTAAGTTTTTTATGGACTATATGCATCAAAAAGGAATCGGTGTCATCTTAGATTGGGTTCCAGCGCATTTTCCAAGAGATACTTATGGCTTAAGTAATTTTGACGGTACTTGTCTGTATGAACATAAAGATCCGAGAAAAGGGTCACATCCTCATTGGGGAACTTTAATTTTCAACTATGGAAGACCAGAAGTGTCGAACTTTTTAATTGCAAATGCGCTTTTTTGGCTAAGTGAATATCATGCGGATGGAATTCGCATGGACGCTGTTGCTTCTATGTTATATCTGGATTATGGAAAAAACGATGGGGAATGGGTCGCAAATGAGTATGGTGGTAATGAGAATCTCGAAGCGATGGAGATGTTAAAGCATCTGAATTCAATTGTACATAAACGCAAGGATGGAGCTATAATTATTGCAGAGGAATCAACGGCTTGGCCGATGATCACTGGAGATCTTAATTATGGTGGTCTGGGGTTTGATTATAAATGGAATATGGGATGGATGAATGATTTTACAAATTATATGAAGCAGGATCCACTATTCCGTAAGAGCTGTCATGGTGCATTGACATTTAGTATGGTTTATGCATACTCAGAAAGATTTATCCTTGTACTGTCTCACGATGAGGTCGTACATGGTAAATGCTCTATGATCAATAAGATGCCGGGATATGAAGAGGATAAGTTTGCAAATCTTCGTGCGGCATATGGATTTATGACAGCTCACCCAGGGAAAAAATTGCTGTTTATGGGACAAGAATTTGCACAGAAACTTGAATGGAATGAAGATGTATCGCTAAGCTGGAATCTGTTACAAGAAGAAAAGCATCAAAAGATGCAACTTTATGTAAAAGACTTGAATAATCTTTATAAAAAAAGAAAAGCTTTATATGAGTTAGATGAGGATCCAAAGGGCTTTGAGTGGATAAGCAGTATGGATGCTGATCATAGTATCATAAGCTTTGTTCGTAAAGGAAAAGAAGAAAGATTAGTGATAGTTATTAACTTTACTCCTGTTGTTTATGAAGATTTTTATCTTGCAGTACCTTATAAGGGAAAATATAAAGAAATTTTTAATAGTGATAATGAAAAGTATGGTGGAACTGGCCATGTGAATAGCCGAATGAAGGCTAGTATTGATAAAGATGTGGATGGACAGGCCCAGGCAATTCGGATATCACTTCCACCTCTTGGGATGGCAGTATTTGAATATAAGGGAGAAAAGAAAACAACAGTGAAAAAGAAAAAAAGATTCCTTCAAGTGAAAGCATAGGATTAAGGAGATAAAGCATGAATTTATATCAATTACTCACCAACCTAGCGACACCTACTTTAGCAACTACTGTAGACGGGTCCACGGGGGAAGAACTATCAAAACTTGTGAAATGGTGGAATGGGTTTTATCCCAAAGCTATTGACTTTTTAATAAGTTTAGTTATTTGTTTTATTATTTATATCGTTGGTAAAAAGATCATTAATGCAATCTTAAAGGTAGTAAAAAGAGCATTTGAGAAGGCCAATACTGAAGTAAGTGCAGCTAACTTTGTAACTTCTCTTATCAAAGCAATCTTATATAGTCTTTTGTTCATTGGAATCTTTATGAAGTTAGGTGTTCCTGAAGCGTCCTTTGTAGCATTAATCGGTTCGATCGGTTTAACCATAGGTTTAGCACTGCAGGGTAGCTTATCAAACTTTGCAGGTGGTGTTTTGATCTTAATCTTAAAGCCATTCCGTATTGGTGATTTTATCGTTGTCGGAGATAAAGAAGGAACCGTTATCACGATTGATATTATTTATACGAAAGTAGTAACAATTGATAATAAAGTCATTGTATTTCCAAATGGTACATTAGCCAATGCGAATATTGTTAATGTTACAGATGAACCAACACGCCGTTTGGACTTGATCATCCCGATCGGCTATAATGATGATATACGAAGCGTAAAGAAGGAACTTCTTACAATTTGCCAGCAAACGGAGAGTGTACTCCAAGACCAACCAATCGATTTATTCGTATCCAATTACGGAGATGACGCTGTCGAGATCGCACTTCGTGTGTGGGTAAAAAAAGAAGATTATTTTCCAACCAAGGGAGAATTGCTTGAGAATATTAAGTATATGTTTGATGAAAAAGGATTTACAATTCCTTTCCATCAGTTAGATGTGTCGATTATCAACCAGAAGTAAGGGATGAGTGCTGTTGTAAAATGCAATATTTTTTGTGATATTGTTTTTTACAACAGCTTTTTTTACACGGTTTTCTCTTAATTTATGCGTAAACTCTAGGTGTTTAAAATATTCTGTAGTATTACTTATAGTTTACATTACTATCTTTAATATAAATCTCTGTTGTATTTTTATGGAGAATATGATTTAATGATATCAATGTTTCTGGTAGGAATTGCATAAAATTTCTGTAGAATGAATTAGTATGTCTTTGGAAGGAGAAATATGATGGCAGAAAAGTTAACTGATATCTTTGGTATTGATGTCTTTGACGAGAAGACTATGATAGAGCGTCTGCCGAAGAAAACTTTTGCGGCGCTTAAGAAAACTATCGAAAATAGTGAGGATTTGGATCCTCAGATCGCAGAGGTTGTTGCAAATGCAATGAAAGATTGGGCAATTGAACGTGGTGCAACTCATTACACACATTGGTTCCAGCCAATGACTGGTGTAACTGCTGAAAAACACGATTCCTTTATTTCACCAGCGCCAGAAGGACAGATTATTATGGAGTTTTCCGGTAAAGAATTGATTAAAGGTGAACCAGATGCTTCCTCCTTTCCGTCCGGCGGACTTCGTGCTACTTTCGAAGCAAGAGGATATACAGCATGGGATTGTACTTCACCAGCATTCTTAAAAGAAGACGCTGCTGGCGTTACTCTTTGTATCCCTACTGCGTTCTGTTCTTATACGGGAGAAGCTTTGGATAAGAAGACGCCTTTACTTCGTTCCATGGAAGCAATCAGTAAACAGGCAGTTCGTATCTGTAGATTATTTGGACATAATGATGTGACTAGTGTTTCTGTATCGGTTGGTCCAGAACAGGAATACTTTATCGTCGATAGAGAGAAGTACTTAAAGAGAGAAGATTTAGTCTTCTCAGGCCGTACCTTATTTGGCGCAATGCCTCCGAAGGGACAGGAATTGGATGATCACTATTTTGGATCGATTCAAGAAAGAATTGCTGCATTCATGAAAGAAATCAATATTGAGTTGTGGAAGCTTGGGGTATTATGTAAGACACAGCATAATGAAGCAGCACCAGCGCAGCATGAATTGGCACCGATTTATTCCACTGCAAATATTGCTACAGATCATAATCAATTAGTGATGGATACGATGAAAAAGGTTGCAAAACGTCATGGATTGGCTTGCTTATTACATGAGAAACCTTTTGCAGGAGTTAATGGTTCTGGTAAGCATGATAACTGGTCTCTTGTAACGAATACGGGTAAGAATTTATTAGATCCTGGCAAAACACCTCATGAGAACATTCAGTTCTTATTAATCTTATCGGCAGTATTAGAAGCAGTAGATACACATGCAGATTTGCTTCGATTATCTGCTTCTAATCCAGGTAATGATCATAGACTTGGAGCGGATGAGGCACCACCAGCGATTATCTCCGTTTACCTAGGAGAACAGTTAGAGGATGTATTGTCACAGCTGATCGAAACTGGTGAGGCTACCAGTTCAAAACAAGGTGAAAGATTAAAGACAGGTGTTCATACGATTCCAGAGTTTAGAAAAGATGCTACAGATCGAAATCGCACTTCACCATTTGCATTTACCGGTAATAAATTTGAATTCCGTATGGTTGGATCTTCGATGTCAATTGCAGATGCAAATATCACATTAAATACAATCGTGGCCGATGTGTTCGAGCAGATGGCAGATAAACTTGAGAAGGCAGATGACTTTGATCAGGCAGTACATGATCTGATTAAAGAGACTGTAACAAAACATCAAAGAATCGTCTTTAATGGAAATGGTTATTCAGAGGAATGGGTTGAAGAAGCAGCGCGTCGTGGTCTTCCAAATCTACCATCTATGGTTGCGGCAGTACCTTCCCTTGTTACAGATAAATCCATTCAGTTATTTGCGAAGCACAAAGTATTTACAGAGGTTGAATTAAGATCACGTGCAGAAATTTTATATGAATCTTATTCCAAAGCAATCAACATTGAAGCGAAGACGATGATGGAGATGGCAAATCGATTATTCATTCCAGCGGTGATAAAATTTACAACAACACTTGCAGGTAGCATTAATGCAGTAAAGGCAGCAGTTCCAACAGCAGATGTAAGTGTTCAAACTGAATTGTTAACTCAGACATCCAGCCTGTTAGCTGAGGCAAAGGCAGCACTTACTAAGTTGACCAATGCAGTTGAAAAAGCTGCTACAATTACAAACGGAGAAGAGCAGGCTATTTACTTTAGAGATGCTGTATTTACAGCTATGGCAGAATTGAGAACTCCAATTGATAAATTAGAGACAATGGTAGATAAAGAATACTGGCCTGTTCCAACGTATGGCGACTTGTTATTCGAGGTATAAACCATAGTCGGATGAGACAGATGGATAAAAAGGTTATTACAGATAATTCAAATATTTGTAATAACCTTTTATTATGTTGACTTCAATTTGTAAAAAAGATGTGCTATAATCAGAACATATATGGGGAAATTCGACTTCTTGGCTAATATAATGCGTCTGGCTGTAAGAAGTAACATATGATAGTTCGTTGAAAGGTAGGATTAATATGAAATATAAATATCATCTATGGGCCTGTATTATGGCAGTTGTAATGAGCTGCACTGCTTGTCAAAAGGCTAAAACAGATGATGAGATAAATAATTCGAATAATCAATCGCAGGAAATGCCAACAAAAGAACAGGAAAGCTTTGCTGAGAAACCAAACAAATCAGAAATATCAATGAATGCTCTAGAAGAACTTGAGCAGCCAGTAGATATTTCGGATGGAACAATCGATGAGAATCCTTTTGTAATCGATCCAGTAGAAGAGATAGAAAGCATAGCAGAACAGATTCCGCAGAATACTTCAGGCTCAGCAATCCAAAGTGCAAGTTCAACAAGTATCTTTGCTAATAATAGTAAGGCCTACATAGATGATGAGGGTAGTACCGTTGGAATTCGGGTTCATAACAACAGCATTACGATCACTGATGTCATAGATTGTAAAAGCAATAAAATCACAATCCCTGCTTTTATTGATCAAATGCCAGTTGTATCGATTGGAAGTAATGCTTTTGAGAATGCAGATGTTGTGAGTGTCGAGATTAGTGAGGGAATAACAACGATTGAATCTCAGGCTTTTTACGGAAATACGACAATAAAAAAGATTTCAATCCCAAAGTCCATCAGTTCCATAGGAAGCAACGCATTTGGCAATTGTTCTTCTTTAGAAGAGTTTGAGTTATCGGATCAAAATAAGAATTATTGTTTATCAAATGGTGTACTCTATAATAAACAAAAGACATCTTTGATTCGGTATCCTGCAGCAAAAGAGGATAAAACGTATCAAATAGAAAAAGGTGTTGTTACAATTGAAGCAGGAGCATTTTCGATGAGCAGTAAGATTGAAAAAGTAACCTTCCCAGATTCTTTACGAAGCATTGAAACAGAGGCATTTGCAGGCTGTGTTTCACTGGATATTGATCTTCCGGATAAGATCATTGAACTAGAATCTTTTGCATTTGCGGACTGCTGTTCTTTGAGTAAAATCGTCGTACCAAAACAGATAGAAGAAATTGCAGAAGGAACATTTAGCGGTTGTGAAAATGCAGTTTCAATTAAATTTGTGGGAAAAGTTAAGGAGATTGGTTATTCAGCATTTGCAAACTGTACTTCCGTTAGTAAAATTGAATTTCAGGATTCAGTTTCAAAAATCGGAGAGATGAGTTTTGCGTTCTGTTCATCATTAAAGAATATCACATTGCCAGAAGGAACAAAGGAAATTGCAGATATGGCCTTTTATTTCTGTAACAGTCTGGAAAGTATCACAATCCCGAAAACGGTGACTTATTTAGGTTCTATGATTTTTGATGAAGATATTAGCTTACGAATCTACACTCCAAAAGGTTCTGCTGCCGAAAATTATGCAGTATCCAATGGAATTGCCTGTGAACAGCAATAAAAAGTGCTTGCAAAATGCTAAAAATACAGTAAAATATGAAATAGTGTGAAAGCAGCAGAATAGAAAGGCTAGGTATTAACATGATACAAGCAAGTAATATAACATTAAGATTAGGCAAGAGAGCCTTATTCGAAGATGTAAATATCAAATTTACAGAAGGTAACTGTTACGGTTTGATTGGTGCTAACGGTGCCGGTAAATCCACCTTCTTAAAAATCCTCTCTGGACAGATTGAAGCGACTAAGGGAGAGATCATTATTACTCCTGGACAGAGATTGTCCTTCTTACAACAGGACCACTTCAAATATGATGCCTATGATGTATTAAATACTGTTATCATGGGGAATCAAAGACTTTATGACATAATGAAGGAAAAGGATGCTATCTATGCGAAAGAAGATTTCACAGAAGAAGATGGTATTCGTGCAAGTGAATTGGAAGCTGAATTTGCAACATTAAATGGATGGGAAGCAGAATCCGATGCAGCAACTTTACTTAACGGACTTGGTATCGAAACAGAACTTCATTATAAAATGATGAGTGAGCTAAGTGGTAGCCAGAAAGTCAAAGTACTTTTAGCCCAGGCATTATTTGGTAACCCAGATATCCTGCTACTCGATGAGCCTACCAACCACCTTGATCTTGAAGCAATCCGATGGTTAGAGGAATTCTTAATCAACTTTGAAAATACAGTAATCGTTGTATCTCATGACCGTTACTTTATTAATAAAGTATGTACTCATATTGCGGATATCGATTATGCAAAGATTCAGTTATATGCTGGTAATTATGACTTCTGGTATGAATCATCTCAGTTAATGATAAAGCAGATGAAGGAAGCAAACAAGAAGAAAGAAGAAAAAATCAAAGAGTTACAAGACTTCGTTCGTCGTTTCTCTGCGAATGCTTCTAAATCAAAGCAGGCTACTTCTAGAAAACGTGCTCTTGAAAAGATTGAACTTGAAGAGATCCGTCCATCTAGTAGAAAGTACCCATATATCGATTTCAGACCAAATCGTGAAATTGGTAATGAAGTATTAACAGTTAAGAATCTTAGCAAGACAATCGATGGTGTTAAGGTTCTTGATAATTTATCTTTTATCATCAATCGTGAAGATAAAGTTGCTTTCGTTGGAAGCAATACATTAGCATCCACAACATTATTTAAAATCCTTTCTGGTGAGATGGAACCAGATGAAGGTGAATATAAGTGGGGTGTTACAACAACTCAGGCGTACTTCCCTAAAGATAATACAAAGGATTTTGCTGGGGAAGAAATCATCGTTGATTGGTTAATGCCATACTCACCTGAAAAGGATGTTACTTACGTGCGTGGTTTCTTAGGAAGAATGTTATTTGCTGGTGAAGATGGTGTTAAGAAGGTTAACGTATTATCCGGTGGTGAGCGTGTACGTGTTATGCTTTCTAAGATGATGATCATGGGAGCAAACGTATTGATCATGGATGAGCCTACGAACCACTTAGACATGGAATCTATCACAGCATTGAATAATGGATTGATTAAGTTCCCAGGCGTTGTATTATTTACATCTCAGGATCATCAGTTCATTCAAACAATTGCAAATCGAATCATGGAAATCACTCCAAATGGATTAATTGATAAGATTTCAACTTACGATGAATACTTAGACAGCGATGTTATGGCTCGTAAGAGACAGAAAGTTGTTGAAGTAGAAGTGGAAACAGAGACAGAATCTGACGATACAGCAGAATAATAAATTCTTATAAGGAAAGAGCAGGATATCTAAAGTTGATTTGACATGTAATATGTTGAATGCAACTAGATATCCTGTTTTTATGTCTTTTTCTTTCTTTACTCTAGACAAATTAAATGTTCAATTCCTTGACTTATAGTATTCTAAAAGATAGAATAAGAGTAAATATCTGTAGTAATCAATAGAGTTTAGCTCCGGCGTTAAAATAGATGGAGGATATCGTAGATGACAAGAGGCAAAGCAATCAATCAGCATATTCCTATGCCAATGGGTGTAACAAAAATACAAGAAAATTTGATCTTTACTGTATCAGTTCCGAATGCAAAGGAATGCACCTTGAAAATATATGATAGTAAAACCAATCAGCTAACTGGTCAGCATACAATGAAGCAGAATAGTCGAATTGGCAGTGTGTTTTCCATACAGATTCCATTACGTAATCTCAAAGGAGATTGCTATTTATATGAAGCAATGGAACGAGAGTTTATCGATCCTTATGCTAACCGGATCATCGGTCGTGAGGAATTCGGAAGACGAGAGGAATCCTCAAGTGTATATGGAACCTGGTGTTTTGACGAATACGATTGGTCTGATGAGAAGCGTACAGAATATAGTTATTCTGATTTGATCATATACAAATTACATGTCAGAGGATTTACGATGAGTCCAAAGTCAGGGGTTACGCACAAGGGAACTTATCGGGGCGTGACAGAGAAAATCCCTTACTTAAAAGAACTTGGAATTAACTGTGTCTTTTTAATGCCTTGTATTGATTTTAATGAAATGATCAATCAGAAGGAACGATATTACGGAGTACCCCAATATACAAAAAGCTACATGAACAAAGGTACATATCAGCCTGTAGTTGCACAGCCGGCAGATGTGCCAAAGATTAATTATTGGGGCTATACTAACGATGGATACTATTTTGCCCCAAAGTCATCTTATGCATCCGAACCAGATCAATGCATCCGTGAATTCAAAGATATGGTGAAAGCACTGCATAATGCTTCAATTGAAGTTATTCTTGATATGTATTTTCCAAATGAATTTGGACCGTTGCAAATCTTAGAATGCTTAAGAAGTTGGGCATTGAACTTTCACATTGATGGTTTTCGTGTGAATACCAATGCAACTGTAGAACAGCTAATCGCTACGGATCCGTATCTGGCTAGAACAAAGCTACTGGCAGGAAACTGGAATACATCCAATATCTATACAAAAGAGGTAGTGCCATTATATAAGAATCTTGCGGAGTATAATGAAGGATTTTTATATGATACTAGACGATTTTTAAAATCAGATGAAGAACAGGTAAAGAGCTTTATTGAACGATTTAAAAAGAACTCAGATAGAGTGGGTGTGATTAACTACATTACGGATCATGATGGTTTTACTTTAAATGATCTTTATAGCTATGATATTAAACATAATGAGAATAATGGCGAGAATAATCATGATGGAACGGATTATAATTATAGTTGGAATTGTGGAACGGAGGGCGTGACACGGAAAAAGAAGATCAAGGAGTTACGTTTGAAGATGCAGTTTAATGCGTTGACAGCATTGTTTCTAAGTCAAGGAACTCCAATGTTACTGGCAGGAGATGAATTCGGTAATTCTCAGCAAGGCAATAATAATGCATATTGTCAGGACAATGAAATTGGCTGGGTAGACTGGAAAAAGAAATCTTATAATAAGGAACAGCTAGAGTTTGTTAAGCAGCTAATCACTCTAAGAAAAAAACACCCAGTATTCCATAACAGTATAGAGTTAAGAGGAATCGACTATATATCCTGTGGAAAACCAGATATCTCATTTCATGGAACAAAAGC
>JAQXNU010000020.1 GCA_029098165.1 Clostridiales bacterium | reverse complement strand
AGTTAGCGTGATTAAGCATAAAAAGAACGTAAGTCCTGTTCGTTCCATAGAACGTGCCTGAATTTGATACAGATGTTCAAAGATGGCATAATCACACTCGTAGGAGCGTGGTTGTGTCTCTTTTTCTTTTAATGTCTGCTGAATGATATTGAGGTCTGTTTCAGGCGTATTGTTTTCTTTAATTATTCTTAGATAAAGCTGCTTTAGGTCCTCCGATGGATTCACACCAAAATCATTATAAAGAAGTTTTATGATATGTTCATATTGAGATAATGCAGCCTGATTATTCCCAGAACAGTGTAATCCTAGAATAAGATAGTATTGAATGTTTTCGTTATACTCTTCAATCCGTGCGGCTTGGTAAGCATAAGTAACCATCTTCTCATAATAGTGGTTGGTATAAAGTATGGATAAAAATTTTTGAACTGAAGTTATATACAAAGTATGATAGTAGGAAGTGATAGGAAGAACCCAGTCATCCTCGCAATTTTTTGGCAAGAAATCACCATGATAGAGAGCAAATGCCTTTTCATATAAGTTGATTTTCTCATCTGCGGAAAGTATGGTTTGTTCTGCCTGTTTACAGTAATATTCGAATTGTTCACAGTCTAGCTGTAATGGAATGTTTTTGTTCCAAAAGACAGAATTATGTTTATGTACAATCAAATCCTTTGCTGGATAGTTTAGGCGATTTAATATTTCACGTGAACGATGCAAACAAACTTTTAGAGCATTCATTGGAGAAGCACTATCGGTATCATTAGGCCAAAGTAACTCAATCATAGATGTAATTGTAAGGTCGTTTTTGTGATTGATCATAATGTATTCAATCAATGTCCAGAGCTTCTTAGAACGATTATCCTGATCGGATATGGTAATGCCCTTGTATTCTATTGAAAATCCACCGAATGTTTTAACGAATAGTAAATCCTCCATAGCTACCTCCAACTTTGCATAATGCTGGTAATATTATAGAATTTAAGTAGAAATATGTCAATATTGGGATAATACTTGTATTTGAAGACTAAATGGGTGTATAATATTAATGATATGTAAATAAATGGAAAAAATTCACTGGAGGAAATGATGAGTGCAATATGTGGTATAATCCTATTAGATAACTCTCACGTAGATCAAGAAACTCAAAAAAAAATGTTCAATGCCATTAATACATTTCAATTTGACTGTGTACATACGTTATCTGAGAAGAATGTGTTTTTGTGTTGTGGTATTCAATATGTAACAAAACAATCAAGATTTGAGGAGGGACTTCATCATGAAGAGGGTTCTAGCTGCTATTATGTGGCTGATTGTTTCATCGATAATCGAGAGGAACTGATGCAACTGTTAAATCTAGAGAAATCGGCCCTGGCAGATAGCGAGTTGCTTTTCTTAGCATATCAGAAGTGGAACGATGATTTTGGTAAGTATGTATGCGGTATATTTTCCTTTGTTATTTACGATGCACAAAATCAAACGGTGAAACTTTATGCAGACCATACAGCAAGTCGTTGTCTCTATGTTAGAAAAAAAGGACAGATGGTCCTCTTTTCAACCGTAATTGGTCCTATTCTGGCAGCAGAAGAAATGAGTAAACTTCCGATGAATGAAACATTTATTACAGGATGTCTTGCGACGTTATCGCCAGATATGTTTATCGTTCCAGGACTGACTGCATTTGAAGGCGTATATCAGATATTAGCAGGACATTATGCAAAGATTACGAAAGATAGCTTTGAACAGATTACATACTGGACCCCGTTTATGAAACGAAGAGATTATCAAAAGCTAAGAGGGGAAGAAGCGAAAAATGCCTTTCTTTCTCTATTTACGGAATGTGTGGACTGTCTCTTACAGTCTGATGGCAAGACAGGAATGACGTTAAGCAGTGGCCTGGATTCTTCATCCATTGCATGTCTTGCTGCGAAGAAGCTACAGGAGCAACAGCAACAACTCTATAGTTTTACCTCTGTTCCAATCGGCGACTATAAAAATGAAGAAGACAGTTACTATATTGTGGACGAATCCTTTGGACCGAAAGAGATTCAGAAAGTATATCCTAATTTGGTTCCAACGTTTTTATCTTGTGATGGAAAGGATGCATTTACGAATCTGAAACAAAATGTATATGAGATGGAATGTCCATATAAATCAGTACAGAATATGGTATGGCTTACGGAAGTTTATCAAAAGGCAGAAGAGCAGGGCATTAAACTGATCCTAAAAGGTCAGTATGGTAATGCAACCATATCGTACGGTAATATTCTATCCTTAGTAAATGAAAAATGTCATAAACTGCATCTGATTTCTGCTTATCGAGAATTCCGATTATTTATGAAAGTTAATCATGTTGGAAAAAAAGTAGCACTTCGTGGTTATTGGAATGCGATTGCTAATAAGGTTCGTAAAAGTGATAGTCCGGTAAAAAATACAATTGCCAATAGGTGTCTATTGGAAAAGTATGGTATAGAAAAGAGGATTAAGCATATAACTCGAGTCAGTGGCGGTACTATTATGGATTCGAAAAAACAGAAAAGAAACTTTATCTATTATCTACAAGGACTACAGCAACTAGGAGCTTTTGATACTCGATTCGGATTATTACATAAGCTTGTTATAAGAGATCCATCGAAAGATAAGAGAATGTTAGAGTTTTGTGCTTGGGTACCAATGGAGTGCTTTGTTCATGACGGTGTAGAACGTGCAATGGTTCGTGACTACATGAAGGATATCATACCGAAAAGAATTGTATTTGATTTCTCGCATCGTGGGTTACAAAGTGCAGACTTTGTGCAGCGAGTCGAAAAGCACTGGTCAGAAGTATACGATAAGATAACTCCTATGTTTCAAGATCAAAGGATTATATATTATTGTGATCCAAGTAAGTTAGAAGAGTTAATGAGAAGTTTATCGAGAGAGAAGATTCCAGAGTCACAAGACGTACTAATTCAAGTAATGCACCTATATTCTATGTACACTTTTTTAAATCAATATCAGTAAGGAGCGAGTATGTATCAATATCTTATCTATAATCAAAAAATTGAATCCGAGTTTGAGATTAATTTTGCGCGAAAAGCAGTATTTACAGAAACGCCAGATGTGACGATTAAGATTGGAAAAGTACCAGAAGAGATTAAAGATCAGATAAATCAGGGAGCATATGATGGCTTAAAGGAAGACAGTATGTGGTTTTACGTCACAGATAAAGCCATTTACTATATTACGAATGGCAATCAAATTGTAATTGAGCCACAAAATGATTCCTTAACGGAGTTTGAGTTATGTTCTTATCTTACAGGTTCGGCATTAGCATTATTACTTATGCAAAAGGGAATCGTACCGATTCATGGCAGTATGATTGCACATAATGGAAAAGTAGCAATTATAACGGGGCAAAGCGGATCAGGAAAATCCACAACGGTATTTGAATTGTTAAGTCGTGGCTGTAGTTTCCTATCAGATGACGTGTCTGCAATTGAAGTGAAAGAGGATAAGCTTACCTCGCTTCCAGCATTTCCTTTACAGAAGCTATGTCGGGATCTTGTGGAGCGTAACAATCTTGATTTAAATTCTTTAACTTATATTGATGAATTTCGAGATAAGTTTGCTCGGAATATTAATCTTAGCCAGTATGAAGATATGCCACAAGGTTTGGATTATATCATTGAATTAGTCCCTTATCAGGGAAAGAGTGTTGAGATAAAAGAAGTTGAAGGACTCGATAAGTTAAATATGCTAACAACGAATCTATATCGGAGTCTTGTATATGAAAAGATGGGTGTAACAACAAATCGATTTGAAAAAATGTTAACGATTATCTCCAAAGCGAAGATGTATCAAGTCTTCCGGCCGCAGATGGAGAATTCTTTTCAAGAAGTCCCGAATATCATTTGGAATAATTTATTACAGTTGTGTTAGAAAGAGGGATACAATTGTAAAAATATGGTAATATTACTTCAGCAAGAAAGGAAAGGAGTGATATTATGAAGAACTGGAAAACACCTTCTATCGATTCATTAGAGGTTAAGTTCACAGAACATGGTCAATGCTTTAGCAAAAATTTTGATGAGATCCGTGTTGATGAATCTGGAAACTACTGGATTTCATCTAGTGATGGAGAACCAATTGTATTACCAGAAAACTAATCTGTCAGATGAATGGGTAAATACTTAATGTAATAAAGAAAGGAGTTGCACCACGATACAATGGCTGTCGTGGTACAACTCCTTTCTTTGTTTTGGGAAGCAAAATAGCTTGTAAATTGATAATAAACGCTATCTACAATATTCGCTATTAGTGTACATAATATTACAGTTTTGTTAGAATTATGGATGAAAATGTAATTCAGTGTTACAATAACAAAAAAAGAGAGGAGAGAGAGTATGAAGAATTATAAGACACCTACTATGGAATCATTAGATGTTAAGTTTACTGAGAATGGTACAGCTTTATTTACACAAGTTGATGAAATCCGTGTTGATAACAAAGGAAATTACTGGGTATCTTTTAGTGGAGAGGGAAAGCCTCAAAACGTTGACGGAAAGATGCCAAACTAGTAAAATATAATATTAGGTATAGGAAAAAAGCTATTGTATTTACAGTAGCTTTTTTTACGTTCGGGAATTAAGTTACAAATTTAAAATAAATTATAATAAAAAAGACAAAATGTATCTTTTTTGTAACCTTTTTGTGCTTAAATTGATATACATTAAGAAAGGGTAACAGTTATGCTAAAAAAGAATCGAACTATAACTAATGCAGTCAATTCATGGCGTGTATGTATTGATCATCATGAAGATGGAGTCCCGAAAGGGAGAATCTATCATATGTCATTAAACTCACCGGTTTCTTTTACTGGCTGGATGGCATTGATCAAACACTTAAACAGTATTTCTGATTACAATGACTTTCCGCAAGTGAGTATGCAGCTTAGAAAGTTTCAAGATAAAATCAAAGATGAAAAAGAACAAAAGTCAAAGAGATTGATTCAGGTTTCAAAGGAATGTCTGCATGGTGAGATTGCAACATTTCGAATTAGAATTTTATTCCGGCAAAATGCAACCTGGCAGGGAATCGTATACTGGGTAGAACGTGAAAGGGAAGAACATTTTCGAAGCGTGCTTGAATTAATGACACTAATGGATAGTTGTTGGAGCTATGAGAATAACCAGGAATATGATTCCAACAAAGAGAGTACAGTTTCTGCAATCTAATGTGGATATTACGATGGAATGGAGGATATGATGTTAAGATTAAGAAAAAAGTTGTTACGAGCAATCAGCGTTGTAACGACAGTTGGATTATTTTTTAGTCATTTTTATGTAATGAAAGCGCAAGCTGCTGAGGATGAAGAACATACACCAAGTGTTGTATTCGAAGATAATGGTAAGGTATCTGGTAATAAAAAAGCAGAATGGGTATCAGATCAAGAAGTTGCAAAAGTGACTATAGATATTACTGCTGGGAAAACAGTAAAACAAGAGAACGTGATTAATAAGACCGATATTATCCTTATCATCGATGCTTCTTCTAGTATGCTTGAGGTAGCAGATGATAAGTACGCCGGTGATTACGAAGAGACTTCGGATACAAAACTAGCCAAAGTGAAGGTAGCAGCGAAGGAATTTATCTCAAACTTATTACCGGAGTATAATGACCGTATCCGAGTTGGCGTGATTAGTTTTAATGAATATGCTTATAATTTAATCGATGGTAATATGACTAATGACGTTAATGTTATAGAGAGTCAGATTGATAGTATTAAATCAGGAAAACAGCTTGGCACGAATCTGGAAGCAGCATTAACCATGGCAGATTCTATCGTACAGAACAATTTATCCAATGGGGATGCGAAACAGTTAGTGATCGTATTGTCGGATGGTGAGCCAACATATAGTTATGAGGCAGCAGGATATGATACACAGAATGGTTTGCTGAAATGTGGAACGGAAACACGAATTGGTTATGGTGGAGAATATAAACTGACTATAAATGAGGATACTCATAAGCAGTATGTATCATATCGAGTAACTTACCTTGATGATCAGAATAAAGAACAGAATTATACTTATGTTGATGAATATGGTAAGACACAAATTGTTCGAGTATATAATCATGGACAAACAACGATAGCTCGAGCAAAGTGGATGGCTATGAAACCATGTTACATATATGCGATTGGTTATGGAATTGGAACTGGTAGTATCGCAGAGTCTGTTATGAAACAAATCGCTTCTGATTCTAATTTATATCGTTCTGCAGATATTACTACCAATCCGTATCCAGAGTTAAATGAAGTTGCAGATATCGTAGGCACTCAGAATACTAGAACATATAATTGCGCAAATGGTGCTGTTGTAACAGATCAAATACCGGAACATTTTACATTAGATGAGACAAAATTACCTTCAAATGTAACCTATGATGCAAATACTCGTATTCTTACTTGGAAAATTGGTGATATGAAAGTTCCAGAAGGCCAAGATAAAGTAACAGAGTCAATTTCACTTTATATGGAATATGATAAAACGAATACAGACTGTATTGAAACTACAGAAGCAGGAAGCTTTGTGAATACTAATACAGGTTGTAAACTAAAATATGTTGATGAGAATGGAAATTCTCAAACAATTGAGACGACACGTATGGTGAAAGGAATCTCTAAAGTGGGAGATCCATGGTTGCCAGTTAAACCAGAGCCAACGGTAACACCAGAGCCAACGTTACCACCAGACCCAACGGTAACACCAGACCCAACGGTAACGCCGGACCCAACGGTAACGCCGGACCCAACGGTAACGCCGGATCCAACGGTAACGCCGGACCCAACGGTAACGCCAGACCCAACGTTACCACCAGACCCAACGGTAACGCCAGACCCAACGTTACCACCAGACCCAACGGTAACGCCGGACCCA
>JAQXNU010000019.1 GCA_029098165.1 Clostridiales bacterium | reverse complement strand
GTCACTATGACGCTTTAATACACTACATTATAAATCTTTGTCAAATACTAGTCAATAATTTTATCTAAAAAGGAATAATTGGTATATAATATGACATTAACCTTCACTTCATGATACAAAAAACGTTAGAAGTGAGGATTTCCTCCTTACTTCTAACGTTTTTTCTAAAAATTATTTAACAATCTTATGAATGCTCTCCTATGATAGAAAATTCATTCACATGCAATTGTTCTTCTGTATTCCTTGTACCGTAATGCGTATCTTACATACTCCGATCTTTATTCACCATCTTCTTCATCAATGATGATCAGTTCTTTTGCATATGGCAAAGTTCTGATCCAGTCACATAACGTATGCCATTCAGCAAGTTTATGATTCTTTCTCGCATGATAGATATTGCCCAAAGTCTCATAATTGAGAGTACATGTACGCATCTGATTATAGCTGGATGGTAACAACTGAATGATATCATACCAGTCAGCTTTATTTTTTGTTTCATTGTATTTTATGCGAACACTTTCAAGGTATTCAATAAACTTTTCAAACTGTGCTAAAGA
Source organism: Clostridiales bacterium (assembly GCA_029098165.1). Taxonomy (GTDB): domain Bacteria; phylum Bacillota; class Clostridia; order Lachnospirales; family Lachnospiraceae; genus Lachnoclostridium. The sequence goes on along the minus strand of JAQXNU010000019.1, from coordinate 31,468 downwards.
TTCTTCTGTCATATGATCATGGCTAAAATCATCTAATTCAAATGGTTTACTATGAATCTTATGCATCGTACTTGTTGAGTTAGCAACTGTAGCGACTTTATAAGTATCATATTCCTTCCACCAGTAAAGTGGTGCTGTGATATCTACACTGACCATGATCTGACGGATAAATTTACGGTGATCCGTACCAGCCTGACATAATCTCTTCGCTAAAGATAAGTCATTTTCGCCAAGAACAAAGTTATGATTTTCATCATAGTAACTGTCCATCTTCGCCCAGCTGTTTAATGGATTACGAGCACCTCTCATGGCATTATCCATATTCATAACACATCCATGATTTACTGTTAACATGTTTCTTCCTCCTTGTATCTTATAGAATTACTCTATAGTCTGCATATATCGGTCCATTGCATCCGCAACCATCTTAGAATAGTGTACCGCTTCAACAACTGTCTTGGCACCATTTACAACATCACCAGAAGCAAAAATACCTGGTCGTGAAGTTTCTCCTGTTTCACTTGTTGTAATAAGTCCTCGGTCATTTACATTAATTCCTTTGGTTGTAGTTACAATCTTATCTTTTGGTCCCTGGCTGATCGCAATGATGATGGAATCAGCTGGATAAAGTTTCGCACTATCTGGTACTGGTATCATCTGTCCATCTTCGGTCCATGTCACATCCTGCATGATCGGTCCTTCTTCTGTTAACTCAACACTTGATTTACAGATTTCAAAACGTACCCCATCGATCTTTGCATATTCCACTTCGTTCTGACTCGCACGAATCGTATCGCTATGAGAATATACGGTAACTTCCCTAACGCCCTTACGAAGAGCAGTTCTTGCTACATCCATTGCAGAATTTCCTGCTCCGATGACAGCTAATGATTTACCCAACTCATAGGAATCTGGATTTACAAGATAATCTATCGCATAGTGAACATTACCAAGTGTCTCACCCTTTAATTTAAGTGTATTTGGTCTCCATACACCAGTTCCGATAAATACTGCTAAATATTCATCACGGAATAGATCGTCAATTCCAATTGCTCCGCCAATAGTAGTATTTGGTCGAATCTTTATACCTAAGTCTAACATTTTTTTCTTATAGTTATCAAGTATTGTTTTTGGTAAGCGAAATTCTGGAATTCCGTAACGTAAAACTCCACCAATTTTTTCTTTTGTTTCAAAGATTGTTACATCATAACCTTTCTTTGCTAACAAAATCGAAATTGTAATACCTGCAGGTCCTGATCCGATAACAGCTGCACGCTTATTCTTTCTCTCTTCACGTTCAAGTACCATCTGATCAAAGTAAGCTGTGGAAATATAATTTTCAATACTACTAATATGCACTGGCATACCTTTCTTTCCAAGAATACAATGACCTTCGCACTGTTTTTCATGATCACATACGAGTGAACATACGATAGACATCGGATTATTATTGAATACCATCTCCCCTGCCTTGGAGATACCTCCATTTAAGAGTTCTTGGATCATTTTTGGAATTGGTGTGCTAATTGGGCAACCAGTCATACATAATGGTTTCTTACAATTTAAACAACGCTTTGCTTCATATACTACATGATCTGCCATGCTATTATGTCTCCTCTCAAGTTGTCCGATGCGCAAACTTTTAAGCGAATCGATGTCGTGTAGCATTAATTATACCGAACTTAAGTTAAAATACAAGAATCGTTAATTAATTATCGAGCATTAACAGAGAAATCCATTGCAATCTTTTCTGATATTATATATCATGTATACACGTGTTCGTAGAAACACAACCTGAAACAAATTGTAAATGAAGAAACAAAGATTGACCTAGGAATGGAGAAGTATATGGTTAAGAAAGAGAAAATACTTATGCTGACAACGGGCGGAACAATCGCCTCTCTATCAAGTGAAGAAGGGCTTGCCCCAGGACTTGTTGGCATTGATTTGCAAAAGAAAGTAAATTACCTTCTATACGACTGTTACGATGTTACCGTTAAAGATATTTTGCATCTTGACAGTTCTAATATTCAGCCAGAAGAATGGGTATTTATTGGACAGCATGTCTATGATAACGCAAATGATTACGATGGTATTGTAATCGTTCATGGAACCGATACCATGGCCTATACCGCATCTATCCTTTCCTTTATGTTACGCAACATACCGATTCCTGTTGTATTAACAGGTTCTCAATTGCCACTATCCCATCCACTAACAGATGCTTATGATAATTTGCGTTATGCCTTTGCTATGGCTGCATCTAAAGTTCCTGGCATATTCTTATCCTTTAATCGTAAGATCATCCTTGGATGTCGTGCTGTTAAAGTGAGAACTACAGGATTTGATGCATTTGAAAGTGTTAACTACCCATTAATCGGTTTTGTCGATTCGAAAGGTCTAAACATAAATAAAGAAGTACTTGTTCCACCATCTGGTCCATTTGAATATCAATCCAATTTAAATACAGATGTTTTCTTAATTAAACTGACACCTGGTTTTAATCCTAAGATTTTTGATATGCTAATTGAGATGAATTATAAAGGTGTTGTAATCGAAGCATTTGGTTCTGGCGGTCTTCACTTTGTAAATCGTAATTTAATCGAAAAACTGAAAAAACTAGTAGAATCCAATGTTTCCGTAGTTGTATCCAGTCAGTGTTTATATGAACGAAGTGATCTTTCTATCTATCAGGCTGGTCAAATGGCATTAAAGCAAGGTGTAATTCCTGCGTATGATATGACCACAGAAGCTGCTGTCACAAAACTTAGCTGGGCACTTGGTCAAACAAGTGATATGGACGAAATACGTCAAATATTTAAGACCAACTTCGTTGGAGAAATATCTTAATCTCTAGTTACAAACGAGTATAAAATGCATATATTAAATTTAGAAAGGGGCTGTGAAATAACAGCAAAAAGAGCAACGAGGAGAGAGGTGGAATCTCTTTTGCTGTTTATTTCACAGCCCCTTTTCTATTGACACTTTAGGTAGTCTGTAGTACACTACGCATATGCAAGTCCGAAGCATACCTTGGGGGAGGTTCCTCACGACAGAAATGTCTTCCTAATGAATTAACAGGATAAAATTAGCGCCATGTACCTTCGACGGACGGAGTAACACTAGAAGGTTAACGAGGTAGAGAGTTAGCGAAATATTCGGCGGATGCTCTCTCGTGGAGTTTGAACACGTAATGTACTGAAAAAACTATAGGTAACTGTAGCACAACAGCAGTACAATCAGACGATTTTCGCACTTTTGAAAACTTAATAAGAAAAGGAGAATCGTTATGTGTGGAATTATTGGATTTACCGGTTACTTAAATTCTGCTGATGTTTTATTACAGGGACTCAGCGAATTAGAGTATCGCGGCTATGACAGTGCAGGTATTGCCTGCTTTACGGAAAACGGAGTTGAGCTAATCAAGGAAGTAGGAAAGGTTGCCGCTCTAAAAGCAAAAGTTCCTAGCGACTTTCATTCAACATGTGGCATCGGCCATACAAGATGGGCAACTCATGGTGGAGTTTCTGAAGTAAATGCTCATCCTCATAAGTTTGGAAAAGTTACATTAATTCACAATGGAATTATTGAAAACTATCATGAACTTGAAAAAGAACTGGCTTTGACTGGACGTTACCCAGTATCTCAGACAGATACCGAAATCGCTGCAATGTTGCTTGATAGTCTCTATGAAGGAGATGCTCACGAAACGATTAAAAAGGCGGTAGAACGATTAGAGGGTGCTTATGCCTTTTTGATCATGTTTGAAGATCAACCAGAAGTGATCTATTCCATTCGTAAGGGAAGTCCTCTGGTTGCATGTCAATCCGAACAAGGTAGTGTTATCGCGTCTGATATGGTTGCATTATTGCGTTTTTCCAAAGACTATTTTGTATTGCCAGAATATCAGATTGCAAAATTAACGAAAACATCGATTACCGTTACTGACTTAGACGGAGAGTTAGTTGCTCCTGAAATCTTAAGTGTAACTTGGGATACAACTGCCGCTCAGAAAAATGGCTTTAAGCATTATATGAAGAAAGAAATCTTTGAACAGCCAGAAGCAATCCTTCGTACCATCTCCCCAAGAATTCATAAGAATTTATGTGCGGATGGACACGAACAGCTTCTTCCTGACTTTAGTGCTGATGAAATCGATGACTCTGTATTTACTGGTGTAAATCGTATTATCGTTACTGCATGTGGTACTGCTATGCATGCTGGACTTATGGGAAAAGTTTTATTCGAACGCTTGTTACGTATACCAGTAACTGTAGATATCGCTTCTGAGTTCCGTTACCAGAATCCGATCTTAGATGAAAATACGCTTGTCATCACAGTTTCCCAATCAGGAGAAACTGCAGATACCCTTGCTGCTCTTCGTCTTGCAAGAACCGCTGGAGCCAGAACATTATCTATCGTTAACGTGAAAGGGTCTTCCATTGCACGTGAAAGTGATTATGTATTCTATACTCATGCTGGCCCAGAAATTGCAGTTGCAAGTACAAAAGCATATACTGCACAACTTTCTGCTTTCTATATGATCGCATTCCGTTTTGCTCTTGTTAGAGAGAAGATTACGAAGGAAGAGTGTTCGGAATATATGCATTTATTATTAGATACGATTCCTGCGATTGAAGAAGTATTAAAACAGACGGAAAACATCAAAAAAATCAGCAAGCGTCTTGTTGATTCTGAAAACTTATTCTTTATCGGTCGTGGTATGGATTCAGCACTCGCTTGTGAAGGATCCATTAAATTAAAAGAAATTACCTATATTCATTCCGAAGCTTATGCAGCTGGTGAATTGAAACATGGTACACTTTCTCTTATCACAGAAAAAGTTCCTGTGATCGCATTAGCAACTCAAAGCGATGTACTTTCAAAAATGGTATCCAATATGAAAGAAGTACGTGCAAGAGGAGCTATGGTCATCTGTGTAACAACAGAAGATGCAACAATTGAAAGCAATATTTACGATGAAAAGATCGTAATCCCAACAACTGCTGATATCTTTGCACCATTTGCAGCAGCCGTTGTACTACAGTTAATTGCTTACTACACTTCCGTTGCGCGTGGACTTGATGTAGATCAGCCTCGTAACCTTGCAAAATCTGTAACGGTAGAATAAAATAATAAAAAGGCCTTAGACTATTTAGTCTAAGGTTTTTTTATTATCATCATGTTTACGTTTTTCACATATAAATTTTATAAATTAGTAATTCCAATTCAGATTAGGAAGTATTATAATTCTATTTACTAATAGTATTATAGTTTTATTTACAAAAGTATTAAAAGGAGAGTTGAATGAAACATTTTTTAGCAATGTCTCGTAAGAAAAAAATCATAGTCAGCATCCTATGCTTGCTCGCTCTTTATCTTATTTACCTTATCCTTGGAGCTACTCTTCCTTTCCTTGGAAGTCCAGATGTAAGTCAACATTATAAGGATAGTTTTAATATCAGTAAATTCTATGGGGATGCCGAAGGTGTGGATCGTGCCTGTGTAATTGAATCAAGTCAGGATGCTTTGGATATTCGACTGCATATGATCGAACAAGCTCAGGAGGAACTCGCGATTTCTTCCTTTTCTATCAAAGCGGACCGAAGCTGTCGTGAAATTACAAGTGCACTTTACGCAGCAGCAAAACGTGGGGTAAACATTAAGATCATCGTCGATGGCCTTACTGGTACCATCGACATGAAAGATGATATTATGTACTACGCGCTTGGTAGCCATCCGAATGTTGAGATCCGTTACTACAACACGCTCAACCTGTTAAAACCTTGGACTGTCAATGGCAGACTACATGATAAATATATCCTGGTCGATCATAAGCTATTATTACTCGGCGGACGTAATATCTCTAATTACTTTTTAGGAGAATACAACCTGAATGTATTAAGTTATGATCGAGATATTTTTGTTTATAATACTGCATTTGATTCTGATCACCGTGATGATAGTGTCATTACACAAGTATGGGATTATTTCGATAAGATTTGGGACTGTGAATATAGCAAAACAGTGTTTAATTCGAAAAAGTATACAAAAAAAGTACTAGCTTCTACGGTTTCCTTAGAAAATGAATATGAATCCTTAAAGAAGGATCGTCCAGAACTCTTTAAGGCCGTAGATTATACAATAATTACTGTCCCAACTAATAAAATTACCTTAATATCTAACCCAATTCATATTATGACGAAAGAACCCTATGTATGGTATGAACTAACTCAGTTAATGAGAAATGCCAAGAAACGTGTTTATATTCATACTCCATATGCTGTCCTTAATGGTGACATGTATGATGAGTTGACTAGAATCAATGAACTAGTACCTGATGTCCAAATGCTAATAAATTCCCGTGCCGGTGGCGATAATTTCTGTGCCTCTTCAGATTATACACTGAATAAAAAGAAACTGCTAAAAACCGGAATACAGATTCATGAGTTTCAGGGAGACCATTCCATGCATGATAAATCGCTTCTGATTGATGATGATATTTCTGTGATCGGTTCTTATAATCTTGATATGCGAAGCACTTACCTTGATACCGAAGTAATGCTTGTTGTTCATGGTACGGAATTTAACCAACAGTTACAATCCTGCATCGATGCGATGGAAGCTCAATCCCTTCCAGTCTTACCAGATGGCAGTTATGGAACAAATGGTGATGTTATACCTCTTACGATGAGTACTGGAAAGAAAATGCTGTTTGGAATCTCCTCTGTTGTATTCCAGCTCTTCCGATACCTACTGTAACAAATTTTATATGTATTCTTAATACTGATACAAAAGGGCTGTGAAAAAAACATCGAAAGAACTGAGCGATAGAGGCGGGGAATCACATTAGAATTTGGCCGCCAGGGAAAGGCAGCCAAATTCTAATGTAATTCCCCGCCTCTATCACTCAGTTCTTTTTGATGTTTTTTTCACAGCCCCACACTTTTATCCGCGGATTTTCTTTAATTCATCAATGGAAAATTCATAATTCTTATTACAGAAATGACAGTTTACTTCAATAGGTTTGCCGTCAGCAATCATCTCATCGATATCTTCCTTACTGATACTGATCAATGCCTTTTCCACACGTTTTTTGCTGCAATTACAGCTAAACTTTGTTGGAATGGTATCTAAGATTTCAAGACCGAAATCACCTAATACATGCTCTAAGATCATTTCTGGCGTCATTCCTTGATCTAACATTGCGGTAATGGAATGAATTTCACTAATCTTCTTCTCTAATTTTGCGATTACTTCTTCCTCAGCAAATGGAAGTAACTGAATGATAAATCCACCGGCACAACGTACGGTATTATCTTTATTCATTAATACACCAAGTGCTACACATGATGGAACCTGTTCTGACGTAGCAAAATAATAAGTTAAATCTTCTGCGATTTCACCAGTCTGTAAATTTACCTGACCAACATAAGGATCTTTTAATCCCATATCTTTTATGACACTTAACACACCTAAATCAAGAGCTTTACCCACATCTAACTTGCCAGCTTTACTTGGTGGAAGAATCACTTCTGGCTGATAAGCATAGCCCTTTACATTTGCCTGCGCATCTGCTGTCACAGTTAAGCCTTTGATTGGTCCACTACAATTGATCTTAAGCGTAAGAAGATCGTTCTCCCCTTTCATCATACTTCCCATCATCGCACCACCGATCAACAAACGACCTAAGGCTGCTGTTACCACTGGGCTTGTATTATGAGCACTTCTTGCAAATTCCACTAAATCTTTTCCAGTACATGCAAATGCACGAATCTGACTATTCGCTGCTGTTGCTCTAACAATATAATCTGACATCTTAATTACCTCTCATCTATATAAAATTTATTTTCCTGTTTCTTTTCTCTGGCAACAATATAGATACGCTCACTATTCTCATTCGGTGGATTCTTTGTACCAACATCATAAGACGTAACATATTCCATTCCTGCCTCTTCTAATAGTTTGATAACTTCTTCTAACTCATATGCTTTCTGATAATGAGTTTCTTCAAATCGCTCAAAGAGAGCAGTTGGACTTTCTTCATCCTCATCTTCTAATTCCAAATCTACTTTTTTATAGATCGTAATATCATACTGATTTACTCTCTGCTCTTTATCATAGTAATTCTCCCATATAAAACTAGCATCCTCACGATTCTCAGCAATGGTTGTCTCCCCAAGGATATCACGGTATTTATGAACCGTATTCATATCAAAGATAAATACTCCGCGAGGATCTAGATAATTATTGACTAGTTTAAATACTTGTCTTAAATCATCTGGATTTGTAATATAGTTCATACTGTCGCAGATACTAACAACTGCTGCCACTGTACCATATAATTCAAACTCTCTCATATCCTGATTGAGATAAAGAATCTGATCAAAGGAAAATCCTTCTTCCATTCCTTTTTCTCTTGCAATTTCCAGCATATCATCCGAATAATCAACTCCGATCATATCATATCCACGTTTTGCAAGTCTTCGTGTCATGCTACCTGTTCCACAACCAAGCTCAAGCACTAATTTATTCTCATCTACACCATATTCCTTTAATAAGCCAGTCAGATACTCTGTCCACTCATCATATGGTACATTATCCATAAATTCATCATACACATTTGCAAATCCAGTATACGCTTCCATAAATACCTCTTTCGTCCTAATAGTTTTCCTTATCATCCTATTGTACCATATTACGTCAACCTTATACTAGACTAAAAAAGTGGCTGTAAAAAAGGTGCCTAAAAAAGATGAGCGTAAGAGGCAGAATATCATAATAAGAATTTGGCTGTCTTTCCCTTGCGGCCGGACTTAGCCAAATTCTTATTATGATTTTCCACCTCTTACGCTCATCTTTTTTAGGCTGGCTTCTCACAGCTCAATATAAAACTACATCTTCAACGAGATTTTAGTATACATCCTTAACTGCTGGATATAAAGTTCTAAACTTCTGATAAAGTACTTCATATTTATCAACGATTTCTTTGGTAGGTTCAATGGATTCTGTCACTTTAACTAACTTATCAGCGGCTTCTTCTACGGTTGCAAATTCGCCACATCCAACTGCTGCTAAGATAGCTGCACCGTATCCAGGACCTTCTTCACAAGCAACCTTGTCTACTGTAACATTCATAATGTTTGCCATCATCTTGCACCAAAGTTTACTCTTCGCGCCACCACCAGTGATACGGATACGATCGATCTTAATTCCAAAGGAACGTGCAATCTCAACTGCATCACGTAATCCATAAGAAACACCTTCTAAAACTGCCTGCGTCATCTGGGCTCTCGTGGTATCCATCGTCATTCCAATGAAAGCACCTTTTGCATATGGATTATTATGTGGAGTTCTCTCTCCGGATAAGTAAGGCAAGAAGAATACATGGTTCTCACCAAGTTCTGTAATCTTTGCCTGCTCTGCACCATGATCACTAGTTCCAAGAATATTCTCCATCCACCAGCGATTTGCACTGGCTGCACTTAACATACATCCTAAGAAATGATATTTTCCATTCGCATGATCAAAGCTATGTAAAGAGTTTTTCGCATCTACTGCATACTCATCGGATGCAATAAATACAGTTCCGCTAGTTCCTAAAGAAACAGAGCACATACCATGTTTTAATGTACCAGTTCCTACCGCACCTGCTGCATTATCTCCAGCACCAGCAACAACCTTAACGCTTTCAGGTAATCCAAGTTCATTTGCAATCTCTTTGGTAAGAGTGCCAACTACTTCGTAGCTTTCAAATACTTTTGCTAACTGTTCTTCTTTGATTCCTACTAGATCAATCATCTCTTTTGACCAGCATCTATGAGCAACATCAAATAATAACATACCAGAAGCATCCGATACATCTGTTGCATGTACACCAGATAGTTTATAGATCAGATAATCTTTTGGTAACATGATCTTTTTGATCTTTGCAAATATCTCTGGCTCATTCTCTTTTACCCATAATAACTTTGGTGCTGTAAAACCAGGGAATGCCATATTTCCAGTATATGCTGAAATTTTTTCCTGACCAACTGTCTTATTAAGATAGTCACACTCTTTCTGAGTTCTTCCATCATTCCAAAGAATTGCTGGACGCAATACTTCATCGTTCTCATCTAAGATAACAAGACCATGCATCTGACCGCCAAAACTAATACCGCCAACCTGAGTCTTATCAATATCCTTTGTTAGTTCTTTAATTCCTACTACTGCTTGTTCATACCAATCGGTTGGATTCTGTTCTGACCATAATGGCTTTGGAAAACTGATTGGATACTCTTTTGATAGTACATTCACTATCTTCCCTGTATTCTCCATCAATACGAGTTTTACAGATGAAGTTCCTAAATCGACACCTATGTAATACATTCGCTATCTCCTTTTACCTAAATAAAATTAGTTTTATAACTAAACTATATCACAAAAGCTATAAAAAAGCAATTATTTACGTTGTGTTTTACATATGCTATAATTGTTTTCAGTTAGGTTAAAAAACAATGCAAGCAAATGTCTTGATACGGACTTTTTCTTGTTATAAAAATCATTACGGAAGGATTGGGTAGAACAGTGGTATTAGGAAGCAAAGAACTGATTCGTGATATGAACAGTAAACTAGTATTAGAAACAATTATTCATTGTAATCCAATTTCTAGAGCTAGCATAAGCAAAAAACTTGGGTTAACCAAAGCAACGATTTCAGCAATTGTACAAGATTTAATCAGTTCAAAATTAGTAATGGAAATTGGCAGCGATGATACCTCGCTTGGACGTAAACCAATATTACTTAGTTTTAACCAAAAGGCTGGTTTTTCTATATGTATCGATATTGGCGTGTCTGTATTATCCTGTATGATCAGTGATCTACTAGGCGAGCATCGAACCATTAAACAGATAAAAACACCAAAACAGTCAGATTTAGTACCTGAGTTGATCAAGCTGATTGAGTCCATGGAGGAAAGTTATGAAAAACTTCCTTATGGATTAGTTGGGATCACACTTGGGATCCATGGTGTAACATATGAAAATGAAATCTTATTTACACCTTATTATGATATTTCCAGTATTAATTTACGTCAGCAATTATCTGATTATTTTAGTGTTCCAATCTTCCTTGAAAATGAAGCGAACCTGTCTGCACTTGGCGAACGTGCATATCTATCCAATCACTATAAAAGTCTGGCCAATATTAGCGTTCATACCGGTGTAGGTCTAGGTGTTATCTTAAATGATGAGCTATTCAATGGTAAGAATGGACATGCAGGAGAGCTAGGACATACGATTGTTCAGATGAACGGCCGTAGATGTCCTTGTGGTAACTATGGCTGTTTAGAGCAATATACCTCTGAACGTGCATTATTATTGGAGTACACTGAGATGACAGGAAAAAACGATGCTACTTGGGATGACTTTTTAAATGCCTGTACGTTACAGGAAAAAGAAGCATTAGAATTGTTAGATCAGTTCGTATCTTATATGTGTATATGTATCAATAATCTCCTCAACTCAATTAGCCCAGAGATCATTATTATTAATAGTTCGTTAACAAATAAATTTCCATGGCTGATCAGTCGAATTATCAATGGTCTGACAAGCAAGGTATTAGTGAAAGTTCCAATCATCCCTTCCCTAAGAAGAGATTCCTCCATATTACTAGGAGGAATCAGCGTTTCAGTACGTAATTTCTTAGGTATTAAGAATATTCTCTTTCACGATTAGTTTTTTCTTTTGGAAGTACGGTTACAAATATATGGGATTGCCTTCTTATGAACAACAAGATTGGCAATCCTTGTTGTTCCACCAAATTCTCCATCGAGTGACCATGGCATATCAATATCTGACGTCACTTTAACTTCACTGACACGACGATAATAGAAATACTTACTGGATAGATCGTTGTGTAGCAAATCATTTATGATATTACTTATCTCAAGAAGATTATGCGGTTGTCGAATCATGATTAACTCAAATAATCCATCATCTAACTGTACTTTTTTTCCTGTAATTCCTCGAAAACCTGCAACAGAATTGGAATTGGCAATCATACCAACAAGAAAATCATCTTCCACTACCTCATCATCATGTTCCACCTTGAGATGAATCGACTTAACCCCATGAAGGCTTGTTACTCCTCTTAAGATATATGCCATTCTTCCAAGTATGTTCTTAACATTCTGAGGTGTATCATATGACACATCTGCAAATAGACCAAAGGCAGCCGTGTATGTAAAGTAATTTTCGTTGATACTACCTACATCACAAAGCATGGTTGCTCCTCTTACTATGACCTCTGCTGCTTTAATCATATCTTTTGGGATACGTAGACTGTAACCAAAATCATTGGTTGTACCGGATGGTATATAACCAACCGGCACAGTGTAATTACATTGCATTAAACCACCAACTACTTCATTTAAGGTTCCATCACCACCAGAGCAGATAATAGCATTACATTCTTCGTTAGTTACATATTCCATAACTTTTTCACGAGCATCCATTCTTTGTTTTGTTGGATATACAACTAACTCGCAATTTGTCTTTGAAAAGATCTCTAATATTTGTGATAATTTTGTTCTTATTTTTCCGCGTCCTGCATTGGGATTATAGATAAATAACACTTTTTTCTTCATCACAAGCTTCCTCTCTTTTTTCGTTCTTCTTCTTTTTTCTTCCTAGTCATAATTCCACCGATCCTACCCGTTTCTTTCGCCGATAAGGAACCCCATCCATTCTCAAGAACTCTATCAAACAAGCCAAGTTCCTTAGCTATCTCATATTTCATCATTTCTTCTGGTTTTACTTTACTCATATCAATCGGCTTCTTTACTTTTACCATATTACACACTCCTTATTTTCTTGCACAGAATATAAAAAGTCAATCACTTTTTCTATTCTGTACAACCTAACAATATCATAATAAGTGTGTCCCTATTGATTGGATTTTAAACAAGGCCTATCGTCTTTTGAAGTGCAAAAGAATAGATCAGCTTTTCTTTTATCGGTTTATTATACATCCGCTCAATGGCAACTGCATAGTAATCCAACTGTTTATGATAACGCTTCACTAATACATCTTCTTCTCCTTCTTCAATACGGTCAGTTTTATAGTCCAATAAAACAAATCCATCATCTTCTTCAAAGAAAGCATCAATAACACCCTGAATTAATACAATGTCCTCCCCTTGATAATCGTCCTGAATAAAATTAGCTTCAATACCGATTACAAACTGCTGCTCTTTGTAAAACTTATGCTCTGCTTCCGCAATTCGAATTCGTTCACAAATTGGAGATTGCAAAAATGGTACTAGTTGTCGTAATGAAATTCTCTTAATATCGCCTTCCTCAAGAATACCATCTGTAATTAAGTTATCAACCAGACATTTTAAATGATCATACGTATGAACCTTGTTAAATTCGATACACTCCAGAATCTTATGAATTAAGGTACCACGATTCGCTCCCTTTAGCTCTGTTTCCTGTTTTAAAAATGCAGGGATGGTTGGTTCCTCCATAACAAGTGCTGTTGTTTCTTCTTGTATCTCTCGTAACACAGCTGTCAACTCATCATCCACATCATCGCCAAGTTTTTTCAATTCACTTACCGTTGTCTTTATCGGCAGATTTGCTTGTTTCTTATATGGATATTCATAATCCAATCGCTCCATTAGTTTTTTTCTTAATTCTTCATTCTTAGATTCTACAAAATTCTCCGCCGATAAATCCTCTTCTTTTTTCGTCAGACCGATCTGTTTTTCTTCTTCCAAGGACTCTAACTGTGTTAACTGAATCGTACTCAGCGCAATCGTTTTATCATTTATAGAAGCGGGTCCGACAAAAGAAAAGTAATTTGTTGCTTTTGCAAGTGTCTGATACATCATCTGTTCCTCTGAGATTGAACTTGTCTGTCCCCATTTCTGCAATTCCTTTTCTGCATCCTTAACCGTACCAATCATGATCAGTTTTTCTTTTGCACGAGTTAGTGCAACATATAGGATTCTTAATTCTTCCCCTAAATTATCTAACACTAATTTTTTCTGTATAGCACGTTTCATAAGGGTTGGAATCTTCGTTCTTGTTACCACGTCGATACATTCTGGTCCAATCCCGTAATCTGGATGGAATACGATTTTTTCTCTGGCATCCATATTATTAAATGTCTTTCCCATTCCGCCCAGGAATACGACTGGAAACTCTAGTCCTTTACTCTTATGAATACTCATAATTCGGACTGCATTATCATTTTCACTGACGCTGGAAGCTTCTCCATAATCAATCTCGTACTTAAGCAAACGTTCCACATAGCGTATGAATTGAAAAAGTCCATGATAACTACTCTGTTCAAATGTAACTGCATGGGAAATCAGCATATTTAAGTTACTTCGTCTCTGTTCGCCACCAGGCATGGCATACACATACAGATCATATCCAGTAACCTGGTAAATCTCTTGGATTAACTCATGTACACTAAGATAGTCGCATTTTGCACGAAGCAGGTCGTATCGTTCAAAGAAAAGAGTCAATTTTGCAGCTAATATATTATTATCGGATTTCAAACAGTATCTTGCCGCATCATATAATGAACAAGGCTTACCATCATGTTCCCTTAATGGCACGCTAGTTCGAAGTAACCCTAACTCTGTTGATGTAAGTTTACCAATTGGAGAATAAAGCACCGCCATCATTGGAATATCCTGTTTGGGATTGTCCAGTACACGAAGATAATTTAGGATTGTCTTAACCTCTAACGTTTGGAAATATCCAGTCTGTGTATCGGAATAACAAGGGATTCCCTCCGCTAATAGTTGCTCTACAAAAGTTTCCGACCAATTGGACATAGTTCGAAGCAAAATGACAATATCACTGTATCTCATCTTGCGCAGTGTTCCATTGCTTGTAACTTGAAATTCTTCTTTCATCATCTGCTTAATCTTAGCAGCGATTGCTCTGGCCTCCACCTCACGATTTGTAAGTTCTGCAGTCTCATTCTCTTCCTCTGATAACTCTGTATCGTCCATATTCATATTGACCAGGATCAGTTCCGTCTGATTACTCTTAGGTTCTTCCTGTTCTGGGAAGCTTGCTCCAGTGTAAAGAGCAACCTTATCTGTATATTCAATCCCACCAAGCGATTCTCGCATGATCTTATGAAAGATATGATTGACGGAAGACAAAACTTCATCCCTACTACGGAAGTTCTTGCTTAACTCGATTTTTTGAGCCTTAGAATCCTCTTCTGTATACGTATTATATTTCTCCATGAACAACTCTGGTCGGGCTAAACGGAATTTATAAATACTCTGCTTTACATCGCCTACCATAAATAAATTTGGCTGACCTTTTCTCTCTCTCGAAATACTTGTTAAGATATATTCCTGAACAAGATTACTGTCCTGATATTCATCGATCATAATTTCTTCAAACTGTTCACTTAAATCATTGGCCGCCCCAGTTGGAGTCGTTCCTCCATCCGAATGGTCCACTAAAATCTGAAGTGCAAAGTGTTCAAGGTCAGAGAAATCAACAAGGTTGGATTCTTCCTTAGCCTCACGTAACTTAACCGAGAAAGCCTGTACCAGATCTATCAGTACCGCCATTGGTTTCGCTACCTTTGTCATATCTGCGATCATTTCCTCTGGAGACTGATAAAAATAATCTTCTGATAAATCTTTTAATAAGTCTTTACACTGATTACGAAGATTCTTAACGAGTTCTTTTTTCTCTTCATCTACATCAGGTACTTTTTTAGTAGAGAGTCTGGCAAAGGACAGATTTCCTAATGCTTCATAATACCCTTCGTAAGACGTAATGTTATACAATGAGTCCAAGATTTCCTGATCTGCTGTTAATGCTTGCATATACTGTTCTGGTCCATTCGGACTCACACAGATGCTTAATGCCTCTTGATTAATTCTTCTCGCATCGTTCAGTAAGAGTTTGATACGATAAATTAAATCTTTCATCCATTCAGATTCATTCAATTCTTTAAGCGTTGTGATCTCAAAGTCTTCAATCCGTTTACTCAGCCATTCCTCTGGATAAGGATAACTCATGGAAAACTGATATAATTTAAGGATCAGATCTTCAATCGGCTCGTCCGATTTGGAAGCAGAATAACATTCTACAAAATTTAAAAACTCTTCATTTCCTTCCTCATAACGTTCTTCTAATAGCTCTGCGATCACATCAGAACGCAATAACGTCAACTCTGCCTCATCTGCAATACGGAAAGAGGGATCCAAATCAATCGTATGAAAATAATTACGGATCACATAAAGACAGAAGCTATCAATGGTAGTGATCTGCGCATTATACAGAAGGGTCATCTGTTTTTGAAGATGTGTATTATCGGGTTCTTCTAATACTTTCTTTTCAATCGCTTTTCCAATACGCTCTCTCATCTCGCCTGCAGCAGCCTTCGTGAACGTAACGATCAATAGCTGGTCAATATTGATTGGATTCTCCTTTGACGTAATCTTTTCTATGATTCTTTCTACCAAAACTGCAGTCTTTCCAGAGCCTGCTGCTGCGGATACAAGGATATTGCGATTTCTCACATCAATTACTTTCCTCTGTTGCTCCGTCCACGTCATGTTCGCCATCTTCCTCATCTCCTTCCTCTGTTAACAGTCTCCATACATCTTCATTGGCAAGTGATTTTAATTTACGAAATTTAAATCCTTCAATCTTACAGTCAAATCCACACACCGAACTAAATTTACAATAGCTACATGCTTCTTTATTTTTATTCTTATAGGGATTATGATACACGTCTCCCTCCATGATCTTAACCGAAAACGAGTGCATCAGGTTCGTAATATATCTCTGCAACTGTTGGAACTGCTCGAGCGTTGCAACTGAAGACCTCTTTGTAAATTCCCCATCTTTACTCGTCTCAACTGGAATCACATTCGATTTTGTACTTTTATTTAATGATCCATCTGGAGATAACAACTTTCCATCCATCAGCGTTACAACTTCTTTGGCAGCATTCGCTAATCCGTTCATACGAAGTTTCTTATCAATATCTGCTTCCACATGATCTGATTTCTCAACAATCGGGTCATCTAAGTTATAATAGAAAACACCCGCAGGTACAATCTCTTTTTCTGGATATTTTTCTTTCATCAGCTCTATCGCAGCACTTAAATACACCCCAAGCTGTAACTGCAATCCGTAATAAAGACTCATTAGATCAAAGGACGTACTTCCTGATTTATAGTCAATTACTTTGAGATATAATTTCTTTTCATCTTCGTAAATATCGACACGGTCAATACGACCATGAAGATTCAGATAACGATCCGCATGAGCAAAGAACTGTTCGTATAGAAACGGTTCGAATTTACCGGCCCGCAGCTGTTTTGCCAACATCTCTACAGTCTTTAATAAAATTCGTTCTACTCGCTGGATCAGATAGGCATTCCTCTTAGAACTTTCTAAAATTCCATTTCCGAAATCGGTCACAGCTTCCACGACACTTTCTTTTCCGAGTGCAATCTCCACCTCTTTCGGAACGTTGTGCCAGTTATATTCACTAGCCTTTAATTTCTTCGAGAATAATTCCAGTGCTTCATGAAAGATATTACCGATATCCGGTACAGAAACCTGATACTGTTTTCTTTCCTCTAGATTTAATCCATATTCCAAAAAGTGTGCAAAAGCACAAGCTGCGTAACGTTCCATTCGTGTTACCGATCCAACTAGTGTCTCCGCATATAGTTTTTTCGCAACGACTGCAGATAATCCTTTTTCTTTGTTCTGATAAAAGACCCCGTCCAAAATATCCGATAATGGAGTACGGGCTCTTAGCCTACCATCCAAGTAAAGCTGATAAAGTTCATAAAATAAATCATTATCGACATCCTCTTCATAATCACGGAGCTGTTCGATCAGATAATCAAATCCTTCATCCGTACTCAAAATCTTATCTAAATCCTGATCGATATTTCCCGTTCTTACATCTGCATTTTTTGTTACAATCTTCGGAAACAGCTTCTGTATCTTACCAATCAGATAGGACGTACGCATTGCCTTTCCCATGGCATCAATCTTAGCAAATGATAAATATAACTTGTTCTGAGGTTTTGTAAGATTCAAATATAGATAAAATTCCGTCGTATAAGCATTCTGTCGTTTTGTTGGTGAAAGCTCGATTGCATGATCCGCAAATAGTTGTCGATCCATGTCCGATAGAATTCCTCCACCTGGGTTTGCTTTCGGTACCACTCCATCATTGACTCCAACAAAGAATAACGCTTTGATATCCTTTAAACGGGTACGTTCGATATCACCGACCAAAATCTGATCCACTCCTGGTGGGATTAGACCTACCTTAGCTTCTTTTAGACCTGTTTCTAAGATATCTTTAAATTCCTTGATTGAAAGAACATCATCTCCAAGCAGTTCTACGATTCGGTCAAAGATTTCTATTACAAGACGATATACCTGTTCATACTCTTTCGCACGCTGCATGTTTTCGTCTGTTGGTTTTGATTTAAAAACATCCGCTTCCTTTTGTAGCTTTTCTTCACAATGGTAATGTACCATCAGATGATAAAGTGCTGTCACCTTCTCTCTTACGGTTGCATCTTTTTTATTTAAAGTATCATATAATGGACGAAGTTCACTAACGATTCGTTCCCTCAACTGATTAATCTGTTCTAGATTAATTTCATAATTGGTACGATAGGTTCTTGTCCATTCTCTCTCATACATGGAAATTCCACGGATTCCTTGCGCAATCACATAATTGTCCAAAGAAGCTAGTTCTTCATGGTCCACACCCACAAGCATACACTTTAAGAATCTCATTACCCCTTCATAGGAAAAGTTATGTTCTACCACTTCGATGACAGCACGGATTAACTCCACCAACGGATTGGTTAGGATATTCTTTTTTAGATCGACGAAACATGGGATTTCAACTTGAGCTAACTCCCGCTTAATGATCTGTGCATACCCTTCTACGTCACCTGTAACAATTGCAATATCTTTATATCGATAGCCCTCTTCCCGAATTAATCGACAAATTTCAATTACAGCACTCTTAACTTCCTCTTTTGCTGTCTTAGCAGCAGTGATTGTGATATCCTCCTGCTCTTCTTCAAAAGTCTTGTACGCATATCGAAAGATATTATGTTCTAGATGAGCTAATGCCTTAGAATTGCGATATCGGTACAAAACTGGATCTGACGCATTTGGAAAAATGTTAGGAAGCACCTCAATGCCATTTTCATCTGCAATTTTGGTTAACTTCTCAATTGTTTTATAACTAAGATAAAACAATTCATGCTCTTTTAAATATCGATTTTCCTCTCTTGCATCCAAGGTAACTGTAACATAAACTTTCTTTGCATACTTAAGCAGATAGGAAAGCAACTTATTCTGAGATGGCGTAAATCCGGTAAATCCATCGAGACAGATTACGCTATCTTTGATTTTTTCTGACTTGCCGATCACTTCGCAGAGAAGATCCAAAATTTCCTCTGCATTAATATATCGATCACGTAAGAAGTCCTCATAAGCACTATAAATCGTAATAATATCATTGATCTTATTCGATAACAGTTTCTTATCTCCCGCGATTTCTCTCATCTTCTCTAACTCTTCACTATGAATAGAATATTGTAACAGCTCTGAGATCATCGATTTCATCTCGTCAATAAATCCCTGCTTCTTTACATTCGCTCCAAACAAGATCAGATCGTTTTTCTTCTCCATAACAACCTTCTTTACGATCATGCTCTTTCCAGTATCCTCAAGTACTAGACGATTATTGCCTCCTACTTCATCAAACACGTGATATGCTAAACGCATAAAACTTAGGATATCAATATTCATGATCCCTTTATTCGGATGCATATGAACTAAATCTTTCTGTGTCTGCAGGGTAAACTGCTCTGGCACCAGAATAATATAGTTCGTATCTGTATTCACCATAGATTCTTTGATGATCGTATCATAAACCCAATGCGTCTTCCCCGCACCCGAACTACCCAATATAAACTGTAAGCCCATCATACCCTCCTATTCTAAATTTGTTAGCGATGCCAACAAACGCTATCTATCTCAACACTCACTTAATTCCTTTTACTAAGAATAATTATACACTAAACAAAAGAATCCTTGCATTATTTTTTGAAACAATCATATTCTTTAGAGAAGGGTAATAAACTGTATAAAGCATAATGGGAGGAAAAAAAGATGTCAAATACAAAAATAGTTGTTATTAAGCTAAAGCAAATCATATATGGGGTCATATTTGCAATACTCGGAATCGTACTAATCATCTTACTGATCACCCTAATTAAATCTGGAAAAGATAATAGCACGGATGTAAGTGATGTTGCATTATATACACCAGGCAAGTATTCTTCAGAATTTACTTTAAATGATACCAACTTAAATCTTGAAATTGTTGTAGATAGCAATCACATATGTTCAGTAGAGATCGTTAATATCGACGAATCGGTAACAACAATGTTTCCACTGTTAGAAGCATCCATTAAAGATATTGCTGAACAGCTATGTAATGATGTCGATATTGCCTCTATCAAAATCTCGGAAGACAGGAAATTTACTTCGACACTTCTTTTGGATGTCGTTGAACAAACGCTTGCAAAGGCAGCCATCGCTCCAACAAAAGAATAATACATAACGCATTTTCCTCTATTACCATACCTATCTTTCTTTCCAAAAAGGGGCTGTGAAAAACTTCAAAAAGCAACGAAAAGAGAGTCGGAGAATCACATTAGAATTTAGCTGCCTTTCCCTATCGGCCGGACTTAGCCAAATTCTAATGTGATTCTCCGCCTCTCATGCTCATCCCTTATGCAGTTTATCTTACAGTCCCTTTTTTCTTTTTAAATATTTCTAACGTTCATTTTCTAAATTAATAGATTCAAGATCCTCCATCCAAATTCTATAACTTGCATCACTTGGCATACGTAAATCACCGCGTGGAGATACTGCAACGGAACCTACTTTTGGCCCATCTGGAAGACAAGAACGTTTAAACTGTTGAGTGAAGAATCGACGATAAAAGATCTTTTCCCATTTCAAAATTGTTTCTTTGGAATAATCACTTTCAAACGCATAAACAGCTAAACGATAAATCTTAGAAGGCATATATCCATATCTCATCACGTAATACAAGAAGAAATCATGCAATTCATAAGGTCCAACAATATCCTCGGTCTTCTGAGCAATCTCACCTTCTTTTGGAGGTAACAGTTCAGGGCTGACTGGAGTATCCAGGATATCAAGTAATACATTCTGCAACGCCTTTGATTTAGCTTCCTGTGCAAAATGTGAAACAAGATAACGAACTAACGTCTTAGGTACGGATGCATTCACTCCATACATCGACATATGATCCCCATTATAGGTTGCCCAACCAAGTGCAAGTTCCGACATATCTCCTGTACCGATTACGATACCATTACATTCGTTTGCAAGGTCCATTAATACCTGTGTTCGCTCACGCGCCTGAGAGTTTTCATACGTAACATCCTGTACATTAACATCATGTCCAATGTCTCTCATATGAAGCAGTACAGATTCACTGATTGGAACTTCTCGAATGGTCGCATTCAGTTCTTTTGTCAATGTAATAGCATTGTTATAGGTACGATCCGTAGTTCCAAAACAAGGCATCGTAACTGCAATGATTCCCTTACGATCCAATTCTAACAGATCAAATGCCTTAGCTACTACAAGTAATGCTAACGTAGAATCTAAACCGCCACTAATTCCGATCACAACGTTTTTACACCCAATATGCTCTAAACGTTTTTTTAGTCCCATTGCCTGAATCATTGTTATCTCGTTGCAACGTTTTTCGCGTTGTTTTTCATTACTTGGAACAAATGGCGCTTTTGCAACATGACGAGTCAATGTAACTTCTTCGTTTGCATTTTCAAAACGAAATGGAACTCGTACATAATTAGCTGAATTTACGATAAATGTTGACATACGTCGTCTCTCACTCACTAACTTAGATAAATCCAATTCCGTTATGATCATTTGGTTTACGAAACGCTCCGACTCCGCTAATATAGAACCATTCTCTGCAATTAGATTATGCCCCGAAAATACTAAATCGGTTGTAGATTCTCCATCACCAGCACTGGCATATAAATACCCACAGATCAAACGTCCTGACTGACTCTTAACAAGATCCTTCCGATATGCATCCTTTCCCGTATTTTCATCTCCTGCTGAAAGGTTTGCAATTACTGTGGCTCCTGCCATACTAAGTCCACCACTTGGTGGTTGTGGAACCCATAAATCCTCACAAATTTCAACACCTAAGATAAAATCTCGAATCTGTTCATTGACAAATAATAAATTAGCACCAAACAAAACTTTTTGCCCACCAATGGTTACTTCTTCTGGTTCGGTATTTCCTTTCTGAAAATGGCGTGCCTCATAAAATTCTGAATAGTTTGGAAGGTGCTGTTTTGGTACGATACCAAGTAACTTTCCATTAAATATAACTGCACCAACATTATATAATTTCGAATCTTTCATCATTGGTAAACCAACTAGGATCACCATATCTAATCCACCAGATGCTTTTACAATTTTCATCAATGCGTTTAATGCTGCATTTTCCAATGCATCCTGTAAAAATAAATCGTTGCATGTATACCCTGTAATACAAAGTTCTGGAAAAACGACTAATCTTACCTTCTTTTCATATGCTTTTTTTATTGAGTTAATGATTTGATCTGCGTTATAATCACAATCTGCTACTTTAATATGAGTTGTAGCTGTTGCAACTTTTAAGAATCCGTCTCTCATATACTTCAAACCTTTCAAGTTAAATTTATATAAATCTCTTGTACTTTTCTCAATGCCTTATTATACCACATATCATATTTTTTAAAACCCTCAGCTCGGCATAACACATGTCTTCTATGATTGCCATCCACTCTACTCACTGTTATAATACTCTTAATACAAATTATGATTGGAGGAATTATGAACTATAAAGAATATGATGAGTGTGATTTATGCTGCCGTCATTGTCGTGTCAATCGTAACCAAGGCAAGCTAGGTTTCTGTGGTATGGATGCTTCTATGTATGCAGCCAGAGCTGCGCTCCATTTTTGGGAAGAACCTTGTATCAGTGGAGAAGCAGGATCCGGTACGGTATTCTTTAGTGGCTGTTCCTTACAGTGTGTATTTTGTCAGAATCATGATATTGCTGTTGCAAAAACAGGCAAACAAATCAGCTTAGAACGTTTGACCGAGATTTTTCTTGAATTACAAGCTAAGGGTGCCCTTAATATCAATTTAGTTACTCCAACTCATTATGTACCTCAGATTAAGGATGCTTTAATTGTTGCAAAGCAACAAGGCCTGACACTACCTATTGTGTATAATACAGGAACATATGATACTGTAGATACAATTAAGAGCTTGGATGGGTTAATTGATATTTATTTACCAGACTTAAAGTATTATAGTTCTGAACTCAGTACCCGCTATAGCAAAGCTCCTGAGTATTTTAAGAATGCCACCGAAGCCATCCATGAGATGTATCGTCAGGTTGGTGAACCAAAGTTTGAAAATGAGCAGATGGTAAAAGGTATGATCGTTCGTCATCTAGCATTGCCAAATGCACTACATGATTCAAAAAAAATCCTAAAACATTTATGGGAGACATATGGTGACCATATCTATGTAAGTATTATGAATCAATATACTCCATTAGAAGCAGTTAAGAAATATCCAGAAATCAATCGGAAGTTAACCGAGCGAGAGTATGACAAGCTAATTGATTATGCATTGGATCTAGGCTATAGCAATGCATTTATCCAAGAAGGTGATACCGCAAGTGAAAGCTTTATCCCAAGCTTCACATGTGAGGGCATAGAAAAAGACAGCTAATGCTGTCTTTTTATCTAAGGTTTATCCCCAAAATGCCGGTTCTTGTATTTTGACTCCTAGCGAAGCTAGGTGGGTAACCGCAAATAAGCTTCTGCCTTCCACTGCTTATTGGAGGCTTGACATCCACTTAAAGATATAGGAATCCCGTTTAAAGTAATGTAGGTTCAAAATTACAAGAATTATCGAACATCCCAGGTTGTTTTGTTAAGTCTATTATAGCTCTTTTGTCAGACAATTTCAAGTATTTTTGTAAGGAATATATAGGTTAAGAATTTATCAATTAAATTAATTGTCAGAAAAAGTCTATTGTTCTAATTCTTCAGCTTCTACCCTAACAAATGTGAAAATAAATTCTGTTCCGACGCCAACCTCACTTTTTACCTCAATTGTTCCGTCGTGCTTCAAAGCAATCTGTTTTGCGATTGCAAGTCCTAATCCAGATCCTCTTGCATTCTGCCTCAATTTGGATTTATAGAACTTCTCAAAGATGTTTTCCATTTCTTCTTTTGCAATTCCAATGCCTTCATCTCTGATTGATACTATTAGTTGTTCCCCACTTGTGATAGAAATATAAATAGAAGATTTTTCATGTGAAAATTTAATTGCATTATCGCAAATAACTAAAAACATTTGTCTTAAGCGGTCATAATCACCTAACATAAGGCAAATTTCATCATCATAGCTTAAATATATATTAATTTGTTTTTCGTCACCTAACTGCTTTACAACTCTTACGACATCTTCACATATCTGAACTATATTCACTGGCTCTTTTTCAATTACAAAATCAGGATTCTGCATCTTGGATAACGTTAGAAGATCACCGACTAATCGTTCCATACTCTTGCATTCTCCCAACATCTTTTCATAGTACTGTTGCTTGTTCTCTTCGCTTGTTATTACACCATCAACAAGACTTTCTGTATATGCACGAACAACTGTAATCGGGGTTCGCAGTTCATGAGAAACATTTGCAAAGAAATCCAGTCTCATCTGTTCAAGATTCTTACGGATTCTTTCATTTTCCATTAACTTGTCAGTTAAGAAATCAATAGTTTTTGCTAAATCACCAATTTCGTCTTTTCGATTAATTCCTGTTTTTGTTTCATACTTTTGATCTGCTAACTGCAATGCAGTACTTCGCATTTTTGAAATTGGTCTTGATAATTGTCTTGCAAAAACAATGGCAATAATAAATGATATAAATAAGGCCAAAACTGCACTATACAATATCATCGCTTTTGTACTATTCAAGAACTGTGTTTGATTTTCCAATTTGGTTGAAATTAAAACTGCACCACATACTTCTCTTGAATTTCCTATGACCGGAACACCAACTGTAATAATATCACAGTGACTAATGTCATCATAACTAGTTGCCATCGTATTCTTACCTTGAAATACATCTTTTAACACGGTAAGATAAACCCGACTCGTCGATAACTCATTCATTGAGATGGACTCCAATTGCGAACTCATTGGTTCATTCGCATATGGATTCGATACCACATAAATCTGATCTTCATTTAGCTCATTTAAAATACCTAAATATGTTAATGCACGATAATAATCTTCATCCATAGCAAAATTAGTAAAGTTTTTCGATACTGTTTCTGCTTGTTTGACCAAACGATTATGGAATGTACTAATTGTACTCTTCTCACTTAGATTGAGAAAAATGATACCAAGTATCAAAGCAAATAGTACGACCATAACTGCATAGTTTACAAATATCTTAAAGAACAGACGATTCCACGGTCTCACTTTTTTATTACTAGCCATGACATTGGTCCCTTCACTCATTAAGTTCGAACTTATATCCAACACCCCAAATTGTCTTGATCGACCACTTTGGATGTTCTACGTTATCCAGTTTTGCTCTTAATCGTTTAATATGAGAATCTACAGTTCTGCTATCTCCATAATAATCAAAGCCCCAAAGACTATCCAATAGATTGTCTCTTGTAAATACTTTATTTGGATTACCAGCTAAAGTCCACATTGTCTCAATCTCTTTTTTTGTTAAGGATACTTTCTTACCATTAATATGTAATGTATACTCCTCTAAATTAATCTCTAGGTCTTCAACTCTTAAAATATTTGCAGATGAAGCTTCATTATCTTTTTTCGTCATTCTACGAAGAACAGCTCGAACTCTTGCCATAACTTCACTTGGGCTAAATGGTTTTACGATATAATCATCGGCACCTATATCAAGTCCCATGATCTTTTCGAAGTCTTCGCCACGAGCTGTAATTAAAATAACAGGAACGTCTGACTTTGTACGTATTTTTCGACAAACTTCATATCCATCTTCTTTTGGCATCATAACATCTAATAATACAACAGCTGGATTATACTGACGAAACAGTTGAAATGCTTCCTCCCCATCAGCGGCAATCACTGGCTCTAAATTTTCTTTTCTAGCGTAGGCAGCTAATACATCGGTAATATCTGGATTATCATCCGCGATCAATATATATTGCATTTATCCTACCTCCATTCCATTAACTTCATAATTACTAAATTTTCGATTATATTACACAATTCCCCAAGTATAGAAATATTATATTGAAAATGACCTTTAAAAACAAGTGCTTTCAAAAATTAATATTTAATTTTTTCTTACTAAATCTTAATAATTTTTTACCATTTGCCATTTTTCTGACAAAAAGAGATGTTATCATAATTATAATAACAAAGAAGTAATGGAGGACTTAGCTATGAGTTATTCCAGATCAAAGAAATTTTTACAAATCCTTGGTCTTATGATTTTCTTTGTATTGTTCTTGCCCACTACAGATCTTGCATTAGCAAAAGATTTATCTTCCACAGAAGAAACATCTGTCTTGCCAGAGATAAAACTGAATGTAAAAAGCAAAGAACTTGTGAAAGGAAAATCCTATAAACTTAAGGTCTACAATACAACTGATACGCAAACTGTATTATTTAAATCAAGTGATTCTTCAATTGTTTCTGTAAATGAGAATGGTTTAATAAAAGGACTCGAAATTGGTTCTGCAACTATTACCGTAACTGTAAAAGAAAATAATAAAGTAATTTCTTCTCTTCAGTGCGAAATTACTGTTGGTGTTCCTGCTGTTTCAGTTCGTTTAACTCAGAGTGAAATTGTACTAGTTACTGGTCAAAAGACAACCTTAAAAGTTTTGGTTGCTCCGTCCAATACAGTAGAAGTAACACGCTTTACCAGTTTGGATTCTGACATTGTTTCAGTTAGTACAGGCGGTCGAATTACAGGAAAAACAGTTGGCAACACATATGTATATGCTTTAATTGACAACGGATATAGTCGATGTAAGGTTTCTGTCATTAGTGAAGACACTTATGCTACTTTAAAAGAGGCTGGTTATTCCGATTTATCAAAAATAACAAACTTAGAAGAAATATTACAAAATATTACTGCTGATACCTCAAGTAAGGTTACTACAGGAAGTGCACTTGAATTAAATAACTCTAAAAAGTAATAAATGAAAGGGCTATGAGAATTGAAATTTCAATTCTCATAGCCCTTTTTAACTGTGATAATTGCAAAAAAAACAACGTGAAAGAGTTGGGGAATCACACTAGAATTTGGCTGCCTTTCCCTTTCGGCCGTACTTAGCCAAATTCTAATGTGATTCCCCAACTCTTATCTCTTTTACAGTTTTTTCACAGTCCCTTTTAATTATTTCTTAGAGGCTGAACTGTATATAATATTTAATAATTTTTCTGGACCATATCCATAACGGTTATAAGCATATACTGTTAAATCGGTATCTTGGGTTATGGCTGGTAATGTAATCGTAAAGGTTCCATCTTCATTTACTTTACCTTTATAATTCACTCCGTTCATCTTAGCAAAAACAGCAGTCTTTGTAAGTTTTACTGTTGGCTCTTTCTCAGAATTTATCAAGAAAAGTTCAACTTCACCAGTTAACTGGATTGCACCATTCGTTACCGTCTGTACCTTAAGTGCAGTTGGTGCATCTGGAGCTTTTTTCTTAACTGTCAGATTTACTCGCTTACTATTGGTAGTCGCATTCTGAGCATACATTGAAATCTTTGTACCGGATGGTAAACGTTTATTGAATTTAATCACATGTACATAACCACCATTCTCTTTTACATATTTCCCCTTTTCTGATTGTAATGTCTGATCATCCATCGTAACCACAAGCTTGCAATCTTCCTTAGTTACAACTTTGATATGTTTAACTGAGTTATCAATTGCAGTAATCAAGACTGGTGTCGTTGGCTGACGATATGCTACTAAACTAAAAGTAGAATCATTAATATGGCCGAGATTATTACGAGAGGTTACCTTAACCAATGTTCCCTCTTTCATATTTTCCTTAATCTTTACTGTAAACTTACCTTGTGCATCTGTTGTTCCTTTTACAACGGTATCACCATTCACTAAAGGAAGTAGAACTGCAATTGGTTGATCTGGCAAGTAAGTCACTGTCATGGAGGTTGAATTATAAGCTGTCTTACTAAGTTTCATATCTTTTGATTGGCCTCGTGATATGATACTAGTTATTTCAGCTTTTGCCACACGGCTTTTTCTTACTTCAGAACCATCTTTCGTATCTTTTGCATAAGCACTAATCGTTGTTATTGGTGTAATTGGTGTCTTTAAATTCACTTTGAAATAGCCATTCTTATCTGCAGTTACCATATAATCGGTT
Organism: Clostridiales bacterium; assembly: GCA_029098165.1. GTDB lineage: Bacteria > Bacillota > Clostridia > Lachnospirales > Lachnospiraceae > Lachnoclostridium. The sequence continues at coordinate 2,885 of JAQXNU010000019.1, read as the reverse complement.
CCATCTACATTAACTACGACGGATAGATTTTTCTCTTTGGTAACGGATGTAACATTACCATAGATAACATCATCTGTATCAACAACATCAACAAATTCAGGAGCATAAGGTCCGCCTTCTGTTACTGTAACATTGGAACTAACCCCCATTCTTCCTACGTAGTCCATGTTAACAACAGTTAGGACTGATTTGATCTCAATATTTGGTAAGGAGATTCGAAAGCTTCCGTCCTCATCGATTTCTTGATGAGCTACAATAACTTCAAATTTAGAAAAATCCTTACTCTCTGTTGTTTTGACAATTTCTGCAGTTTCTTCATTTGGAACATAAACAGTTCTAGAATCACTATCAATTACAATAATAAAATTATCCTTATCTGTTGTTTTGCCTGTTAAGTACTGTGAAGTATTTGAATAATTATCGACCGCTAAAACATTAGGACCAGCGTACTTAACATAAACCTTTGTCTGTGCACTCTTACGATCATTTGCTTTATCTTCCGCCCATACATAGAAACTGGTTCCTGAAATCTGAGCTGGTATTGTAATAGAATATGATCCGTCAGAATTCGCTTTTTTCGAATATGTTTTGTTTGGCAATTTTACATAAACCTTAGCATTTGCTTCTGCTCGTCCAGTGACAGTAGTCTTAGTATTGTTAAATGACCACACTCTAGGGGCTGCCATCTCTTTCGCACCGATATTATCGATTACTACTTTATAAAGAGATTTAACGCCATTATTATCTTCCACTAAGATTGTATACGTAGCATTGAAATATACCATAAACTGATTATTCTTAATCTCACGTGCTACATACCATTTACTATCCTTTTCATCAATATCGTCTGCTACGTACTTCATTGACTTGATTCCTGCACTAGAGAAAGCGTCGACATAGACCGCATAAGCTTTATTCGTAGGTTCAAGCACACTCTGAAGTGCTACAATATGAGGCTCCTGTTTTACAGTTTTCTTTGCTTTAAATTCAAATAGGGTGCGATCTTCAAGCGTATATGCAGTTGCTTCATACATATCGTTTTGCTTCGCATATTTACTTCCCTGATTTGCAACTAACATTAAGAACTCCTGGCCCTCTTTAAAATTGATCGTCCAGTTATGATCGGCGGTTGGAGTATATTTTCCCTTTAGATTAAGGCTAGTAAGATAATCGATGATAATATTCTGAGTACGATACATTCCTTTTACCTTTTGGTCGGCTGCCCAAGAAAATATACCTGTTGGTGAGATTGTATTACAAGCAATGATAAATTCCATATCATCACTTACTGGCTTTCCTTCATACATAATATTGGAAACTCGATTGGAATTGTTGATCTTCTTACCAGAGAGATCATATCTTGGCTGTGCATATGGATTGATTGTATAATTGATTCCATCGAATACAAAAAACTTACTCCAGTCATTAAAGTACTCTGGATTGATCAAAAACTGCTTTTCATCGTTATTTGGCTGTAATGTATTATAGATACTTGCTGAAAGTTCCAGCCACTCCTTTAACTGAGCCCCTGTGATTTTATAAAGGTACGTATAATTTCGGTAGTTTTGCACCGTAAATAAATCTGCAGTACTGATACTTCCTGAGATATCAACATAATCATCCATTGAATTAGCTCCGTAACTAATATGGGATGCTGCTGCTATTACCGGATAACCGGAATATGTCTTATCCACTGACTCAATATATTTTCTTGCATATGCAATTCTGGCATCATTTTGTAACTGTAAAACTGGGCTATCTCCTAACAGTCCAAGATAGTTTTGTAAGGTAACGCCATCTGCAAGTTCAATTAACTGCTTCGTACGATACGTTTCAAGTTCTTCTTTCCAGTTTGACATACAAGACAAAATCGCATTATCTTCTTTTAGCTTATAATCAGAGACTCTACGAACTTCGCCAGCTTGTTTTTCAATTTTAAAGTTTCCATCTTTATCGTAACTTAATGTTAAATCTGCGACACCAATGGATCTACCCTGGCTTCTTGCCATTACAATAAGCTTATCATTTACAAGACCAGTCTTTGCATCTACTCCTGGATAATTATAATAAGCACCGGATTTTGTTGCTGATGGGAACTCGTTATGTTCATGTCCACATAAAATAACATCCACATCTTCCACCTTAGTTAACGCATAGGATACATTATCTGCATTCTCAACTGGTTCTTCGGCGCCAAAACCAGAATGAGCTAATACGACAATTACATCCGCACCTTGAGACTTTAATAACGCTGCTTCTTTTTTTACATTGGCAACAATATCTTCTGTCTTCCAAATGCCCGTATAATTATCTGTTTTTTGTGAAAGCGTTGGAATCGTTTCACCGATTACACCAACTTTAATTGGAACTGTCTTCCCTTGCTGAGTGACTGCTTGTCTTTCAATGATCATATTTTCATGAAATGGATATCGGTTATCTTTTGTATTCTGTAGATTCGATACGACTGTCTTATCTAATAATCCAGAATACGTAAGCTGACGCAGTAAATAATTTTTTCCATAATCAAAGTCATGATTTCCTAAGGTTATCGCATCATATCCTACCATAGACATTCCTTGATAGATTGGCTGAAGTGCTTCTTCATCTTGTCCATAAATATACTCCATGGATGCTTCGAATAAAACATCACCAACGTCAAATGTAAATACATTCGATTCTGGTTTTTCTTCTCTTGTAAGATTAATAAGAGGATACGCTAACGATAAGCCCTGATTCTTAAAATCGTTTCCTGATAAATAATCTGTACTGCTTAACATACCATGTAAATCTGTTGTAAATACCATTCTAAGATCAACAGTATCGTATTCTTTTTTTTCCGTAATTGCTACAGCTGATACTTTATCATCTTTCGTTTTCGCTGCTTT